>NZ_JBUEED010000004.1:0-151183 GCF_059695585.1 Halogranum roseipondis | reverse complement strand
GGCAGAAGCCTTCTCAGAAGCCGAAAAGTCATTCACGTATTTGATTGCCCAGATGGTAGGCTATGAGATTGAGCAGCGGAACTACGAAAGAGATCTCGCGGAACAGGAACAAACACTCGAGGAACGACGAGAGATTTATCGAGCCGTCATCGATGCTAGCTTCGATTTACTGTTTCGCATCGATCTCGATGGGGAATTCACCTACCACTCGCCGGGAGTTGAGGAGATGCTGGGGTATACTGCTGATGAGCTCAACGGACATCCCTTCACGGTTGTCCTTCCGGATATAGAGACAGAGGAAGCCGCGTGGGGATTATTCGAACGGGTGTTAGCTGGTGAAACTGTCGAGGAGACATACCTCCCGCTCGAAACGAAATCTGGTGAGGTCATCTATGCTGACATCCGGGTCACGCCGATATACGGTGCTGATGTGCCACAGGCAAACCAAACGCCAGCCGATATCGTTGCAGTCCAGGGGATGACGCGAGATGCGACAGACCGGAAGCGGCGCGATCGACTGATCAGCGTGATTCATCGGGTACTTCGGCACAACCTCCGGAATGATATGGGGGTTATTCGAGGATATGCTGAACTCTTGGAGGAAACGGTGGATGATGACGACGTAGAACTAGCCCAGCGAATTCATAATACAGCCGACCGGCTAATCGATCTCAGCGAGACAGTACAGAAACTCGAGGAGAATATCGACTCCCCACCGCAGCTTGAACCGATTGATGTTGTGCCTCTTGTCACCCGAGTTGTTACTCAAATTGATGAGGCGCACTCTGACGCCTCGATTACGATCGACGCCTCTGATACTGCCGTTGCACAAACCGCTCCACGATTAGAGACGGCGATTTGGGAGCTCGTCGATAACGCAGCTACGCACGCCGGCGATACACCGACTATCGAGGTTGAGGTGTGTGTCACTGCCAACGATGTTGTGATTCGTGTCATAGACGATGGACCTGGACTACCCGACCTAGAGCGGTCGGTGCTTCTTTCGGGTGAAGAGACACCCCTAGTCCATGGCAAACGACTGGGGATCTGGCTCGTCTACTGGATCGTGACGAGTCTTGATGGTGAACTCGATGTACTAGAGGATCGACCGGGTGCAGCCATCGAGATCCAACTGCCGGCAGCTTCGTGAATGCTTGCGTGCTCAAACCGAGTTACTGATGATAGAGCCGCCAGAGCCAGCCAGGTGTTGACGCAGTGATTTCGTCGATAACTGACGTCCACGGGTGGTTGCCGTGGAACGCCCGGGCATAGGGAGCCGAAACGTCCGCTGTCTCACTTACAAGGAGCAATGAGCCGAAGAGAGCGTATTCAGGGAGGAACGCAACGTCGCTCCACCAGTATCGAGGGCGAAGATATCCGAGAGGCCGCCACAAACGGTGAGATCGAAGCGCAGCCAGCTCCTCGTCGGTAACACCGAGTTCACGAACGGCCGTCGGTGTGATCCCGCCTCGACGCGTTCCGTGAGCAAGGACGCCCTCCAAGAGTATCTTCGTATGCTGTCTCTCCGCGAGATGAGTCAAGAAGTCGTACTGTAGCTCAGTGGCGAAATGTGCTTGCGTACGGACTGACACTGCCTGCTCGAAACCTTCCTGCAGGTACGGGTGTTTCCACGTTGGTGAGTCGAACTGGTGCTGATACGCGTGGCACAACTCCGACGCTAAATACGTGTACGCCGTCGTCTCGGGGAGCTGCCCTGGGCTCACGCCGATTCTGCCCGTCCGCGCGGAATATCGCCCGCCGATGAACACGAGCGTTAATGAGGCCGGCAGATCGCTCGTGAGGAGTGCGAGACGCTCCCTACGCGAACAGTCGTACACAAGATGTTCACGCCACATCTCGCGGTACGGTGTGGAATCGACATCGAGAAGGTCGTCGTAAAATCGCGTGAGTTCATCGAAGCGTTCGTGAAGGTCAGCCTCGCTTGCGAGAGGACCATCGGAACTCTGTAGGAGTGAATCGGTTAGGGGTGGTGCGTCCGGGTACTCCTTCCGGTACGCATCAACAGCATCTGAACAAATTGACCGTAGCTGTTCGAAGAACGCCTCGTCGTGCATCTGAATGGATATAATGGTGGAGGTGAGTAACCTTCGTTCGATAGGTTGGATTGGCTGTTTAAGCGTATCTATGCAGGAGCGGACTCTGCGGGTTCGACGTACTGGTACTCCCACTCGCGTCGAGCCTCAATTTCACGACGGCCACGACGGGTGAGCGTATAGACGTTCGTTCGCCGGTCTTTCTCGCCTTTCTCGACGAGTCCCTTCTCAACAAGCGTGTCGAGGTTCGGGTAGAGTCGGCCGTGATGGATCTCTTTCTCGTAGTAGTCTTCGAGTTCCTCCTTGATGGCGAGGCCGTGGGGCTCATCAAGGCCAGCAATCACGTACAGGAGGTCCCGTTGGAATCCGGTCAGGTCGTGCATCGTCCCGCTCCCTGATACGAAGTGCTATCCCATACGTCTGTTGTCCTGCAGATGGCGGTAAAACCTCTGCAAGCGCCGAATCGGATACCTGTATGTTTATACAGAGGACGGGAGAAATACCGCTGCGTATGACGGATTTGATCGTCAAATCGGCCGTAAAAGAAGCGCTCAATGACCACAACGTCTCGGCGGATTTCTACGAAGCACTGGACGACGAAGTAACTGAAGTGCTCGAAGATGCAGCCCGGCGTGCCGAGGAAAACGATCGGAAAACTGTCCAGCCCCGCGACCTCTAGCTCGGCTGGAAAGTACTACACCCATTGCTCGAATTCACCCACCTGTTTTTAAGACACTCGTGACTGGTAGATATCTCTATGAGTATGACAGCGGAGTCAATTCAAGTCGAGAACGTCGTTGCCTCATCCGATATCGGTCAAGAACTTGACCTCGAAACGCTCTCTGGAGACTTAGGAGCGACTGACTACGATCCCGATAACTTCCCGGGACTCGTCTATCGGATGCACGATCCCAAAGCTGCAGCACTCATATTCCGTTCGGGAAAAGTCGTCTGTACGGGAGCAAACAGCGTTGACGACGTGACGACTGCGCTTAACCACGTCTTCGACGAACTCCGCAAGTTGGGGGTCGATGTCGTAGCCTCGCCAGAGATTGAAATCCAGAATATTGTCTCAAGTGGGGATCTCGACCACACCCTCAATTTGAACGCCATCGCGATCGGTCTGGGCCTCGAAAGCGTCGAATACGAACCTGAACAGTTCCCGGGGCTTGTCTACCGACTCGATGACCCGGACGTGGTCGCACTCCTCTTTGGAAGTGGGAAACTCGTCATTACTGGTGGAACACAACTCGATGACGCTGAAAAAGCCCTGGTAAACATCGAAGATCGACTCAACGATCTTGGATTACTGAGTTAATCTGATTTCTCGATAGAATCCATCGAAGTGGTCGGCCGGAGACAGATGAGAATGGGGGCGGTAGATCATAGTGTTCAGACGTCAGCAGGAGATTGGGAGACGCCACTACTACTTGTGGCATCCCCACTGTTGTCTTCCTCAGCCGATTCGAAGTCCGTTGTATCGTCGCCTTCTACTCCGAGTGCGTTGCACGCTTCGGTCGAATCAGCATCCATTTGGAGATGATCGAAGCGAAGGGATTCCTTCTCGCAGAGCCAGCAGTCACACTTCTCAAAGGGAATATCTTCTTTGCTCGTCGGGTAGCCTTCGTCAATAATTGTGGCAGCGATGTGCTTGCCTTTCTCGAAAAGGTCCTGGACGCGCCCCGGGTCGGGACCGAAGGCATCAATGCCGGCACTCTCCGGTGGCCACGTCCGAACTTCGAGATCGGACTTCGCGAGGTACACGATCTGGCCCTGAGACGCACCAAGCGCCTTCATGTAGAGATTGATTTGATCTAGATGGCGCTTGATGGGTGGATTGAACCGATACCAGTTTGCTCGCGACTTGTAGTCGTAGACAGTGTTGGTGCCAGGCTCGTACAGGTCGGCATGGCCGATAATCGTGAGCCCATCCATCTCCATCTCGATTGCGACTTCGCTCTGGGTTTCGACGTCAAGGTCCGGGGTGACCTCGTTTTCCATAAACTCGTGGATGGTGGTTCCCGTGTGGAAGGTGCCAAGCGCGTCGGTATGGTCGAGAAGACCGAGTTTTGAGTTGTAGCATTGGCGGGGGCACTTCGCGAGCTGACTCGGGTGGAAGGTGTAGGGGTCGAGCTCGGTGTGGCTATGCTCGTTGTTGAGCTGGATGAGTGTGGACTGGATTGCGGACTCGAAGTCGATCATAGCGAATCTCCTCTTCGAACGGCGTCGCAGCGATGGATGCGAGGCCCGTTCGTCGGTATGCGGGCGAAAAACAAGACCCAATTCAATATTTTGAACTAGGATTCAAAACAGTAATGGTGCTGGAGATCCGAATACGTGTATGAGCGACTCTGGAACCACGGATCACACGGCAAAGGTCGCCCGGATTCGGGAGGTTGCGATGACGGTTCGTGAACCAAAGAATGCGGGAGAGATAGCTGAGGCTGCTGGTGTTGCCCGAAACACGGCTGAAAAGTATCTCACGCAACTGGTCGAAGCGGATAAACTCGCGACGATCCAGCGAGGCCGCGAGACCCGCTACTATCCAGATCCAGTCACCCAGTATTTCGATCAGATCCGTGACCTCGTCAACGACCATCGAAAAGACGAACTCACGGCTGAACTAGATGCAATCCGGGACGATATCGACGAGTGGAAAGAGGAGTACGATGTGGAGTCCGCTGACGAACTTCGGGCGACCGTCGGTGATGATCTTCCGGCATCCGAACGCCAGCAGCGGCGCCACGACGCGGAGGATTGGGACTACTATGAGCACCAAGCGATGCTCATCAAGCAGGCGATTCAGCTCTATGATACAATCGAGGCGACTCGTGAGAGTCGTATTGCCTCCGCCAACTGACTCGGTGACAGTAAAATGGGAAATCCGCCGATTTCTGGAGACACGCATCTCCACCGATACGAGGTCTACAAACGAGTCACAAATCGACTTCAACGGGAAGCTGGCGTGACGACCGTAGAAGCCAAACCAAGTCCGATGCGGCCAGTCCGTCTCGTAGCGACCCTCGATCGCGCGGTCTTTTTTGACCAAAACACGGATGCTGGCGACGCGACACTTGAATTCGAGTGGCGCCCCCATTCCAAGCGCGATGAGTTCCGCATTCAGTATAATGAACCGGGGACCCCGTGGTCATGTGGCTGGCATCAAGACAAAACCCACGAGAAGCTCGGCCCAAGCCATTTCCAAGTTGACCACGAAGCGTGGCCAGCACCGCACCGTGAGTCTGCATCCTTCACAGACTCGAATCCGATGGCAATCCTCGAAACTTGCCTCACTGAGCTTCGTGACCGTGTCCCGAGTCTCCCGGACAGCGTTCGCCCGAGTCCGTAGGTCCCTACGCGATGGGTTCGGCGACGATAGTGTCGTGCTTGAGGTAGGGGATTTTGCGTTGGTCGTCGGTATCGAACTCGATGATATCGGCCTCAAAGAGAAGATTGAGGTCGCGACTGACGCCGGAGACGTCGCGATCGAGGTCATCGGCGAGGGCGCGGACGAACTTGATGTCGCCTTCACGGATGCGGGAGATGAGTTGCTGGCGCTTCTCCGTGAGGACCTTCTTGGCGGTCTCTCGGTCGGTGATGAGGACGTCCTCGAAACCGCTGGTAGCGAGGGCACGGGCCAATCGGGATCGTAGTTCAGCGTCCCCGTCCGCGTTGGTGTGGTGGTCGGGGGCCGTCGTCTTGTGTTGTAGTCAGCCCGCAACAAAAACGGGTGTTTCGACGTACTGGATCAGTATCGCGCGTCGCGCGGTCGCCGCCCGCGAAGACGGCGCGGTGTCTTCCCCGGAGGCTTCGGGGGTGGCGTGTTTCGATCAACGTGGCAATCCCAGTGTTCAATCGCGTACCGACCGTCGTGTGTCTCGTAGAAATAGCCCTCGTATTCCCGGTAGGTCGGCGAGTAGAGCGTCTCTTTTCGCGTGAACCGGAATTTCGCGTCAGCGTTCGGCTTGCCCTCTGGATCCTCGGTGATTCGCTTGTCCTGGTAGGCATAGCTGTAGCCGTCTCGTTCGTGTTCGCGACACCATCCGTCGATGAACGCTTCGAGGGCGTCCTCTGGACTGTCGCCGATGAATCTGTCTCGTGGCATCTGTCTGTGTGTGGCTAGGCGGTGATCTGGTGGTCGTCGACGGTCGTCTAGGTGTCCTCGCTGGGCCCGCGGCGCTCGTGAACGACCTCGAAACCATCGGCGGGTTCGATAGGGCGAATAACGACCCGATGCTCGATATCGTTCCGGTAGCTCGCCATTGCGATCCCTCGGTCATAACGCGTTTTTACCCACGTACAGAGCGTAGTCGTTCTTCGGTGGACGAGTGGATGAACTTCCTCGAGATCCGCGGTCTGCCAGTCGTCGCCTGCGCCAACGCGCTGCTCGTGGACGATGTCGACCTGGGGGCGGTCAGGCCATTCCCGGATGACGACGCGATGGGACTGATCGTTCGAGTCGATGGCGACGTTGGTCGCAGTGTCGACCATCGTCGACCAGTGGCAGAGGATCTTCATTGGGGGCTGTATGGACATAGTTCGATCGCACCGTTCGACTCAGTGTGGACGAGGAGAAATCCGAGGAGAGGGGTGTTGTGGCCTACTCATCAATGCAGCTGTGGGGAGAAACTCGATCAAAAGATCTCACAATCGGTATCGAGGACGGCCAGAAGTAGCGTCTTCGAGACGGTTGTCAACACGTGAGGAATGGTTCAGTAAGAGATAGCAACAAAACTCACTCATAATCTTCAGTTCTCTGGGTCTAAATTATAGGGAAGTATATAGTCGAAATCCATCCTCTTTTTGAAAGATTCGTCAATCAGATCCTCAAGCATCATTCCCTCACTGAGTTCTGATTCGGCTTCCCAGAGCTTGTTTCGGACGTGTTCTCCATTGATCATCTGATATTCGAAGAATACCCGATACGCAATTGTCTTGAAGTCTGATTCGACCATTTTAGCAGCAATTGAAGGGAAATCTGACGAGAGAATGTTGTCTGACTTGATTTCCCCGTGGAATTGTAGTTCGCCGGTGAATGGACGTGGTTCGCCATCCGATTGAAGTACACCCGTTTTGATGGCTCCGTTATTAGGATTCTCTGGGCTCAACCGAACGCTCCCCTCGATAATTGGATCCTCGGGTGGCCAATTCGTGTACATCACAATACGAGCAACTAGGTTCGTTGCTGGACCATTCCCAACATTTCGTAGATAGAACGGCATATCGTTGTCGCGCGCTTGCCATCGTTCGATGGTGACGTGAGGGCGATAGCCTGCTTCCATCCACTCTTCTTGCTGTGCCATTATCTCAGCCTGCTGCTCTTGAATATCTACAACATCTTCTTGGAGTCCTCTTTGGCCCTTCATTTCCTTGAGTTGATCCTGCTGGATTCTACCGATGCCTTGATAGACGACGATGAGAGCGAACGTCAGGACAAGCGATGCGAAGATACTGGTCGCAGTAAGCCTATTTCCACCAGTCTGGATTGGAACAATAGCATAAAAACCTATGACCGAGACAACCAACCCAAGGAAGCGTGATACAGTCCAATACCTCTGCCACCATCGATCCGGAACGAGTTTTCTTTCGATACTAAACATAACGGTGGAATAGACACAGGCATTAGGATAGTAATAAAGTTGATTTAGATGCCGAGACATTTTCGCTGTATGTCCTCTGAAAAAGAACAAAGCCGGTATATTTTCAACCTAGATCGCGGCGAGGAGTCGGAGATCAATGCGATAAGAGCGGGAGTCAAGTGGCTTTTACAAGAAATCAAAAATGGTGAATCCGATACTGGATTTATAGGAATAGACGCAAAAAAGTACATTCAGGATTCAGTAGGCAAGGCACTGGAAGACATCGGAGATACATTAAGAGAAAACCACCTGGCTGAGATCAACGGCAAGAAAGTGTTCCTTATTACAGAGCACAAAAACTACTCCACGTCATATGAGTCTGGTCCAGCAGTCGTGATTCGACCATCGGATAATCTGTTAGCAGATATGGAGGCAGACGACCGAATTAATGATATTCTAGTGATCTCGTGGCAGACAGGTGCGTATGACGACTGCGAGGAGTGGCGAGAGAAGTACGAACCACTACATACAGAACTCACCGGAGGTGGGGATAAATAGAATGTACCAGATGCTCGGTTGTAGTTGGGCCCGCCATCTCCGCAGTACCCGCTGATCTCAGTACTGGTTAGATGCTGTATTCGCGAGTTATATCCAGTACGTAGTTCTTGAGATCGATTGCTTCTTCATTATGCTTGATTTGTCTCTAATAATACGTAATTTCTCACTTCGTCGGCATAGGGATGGTTCCACGCCACTCTCTGTTCAGAGTAAGAGTGTTAAGCAAGGGGACAGCACTATCTGGATGAGGCGGATGAGTTATGCCACCGAACAGCACGCGGGGGCGGATAGAGTACGACGTCATTACACTGTTCGCGACTGCTGATGTAGACTCAGAGCAGCGACCGGGGATTGCCGAAGCGTTACGCGAATCCCGCACACAACTATCGAGCCAGACCGGCTATCTGATGCGCTTCGGAGACGCTTCGCATCGTGAGCTAACGGTCTTCGACGTCGTTTCGCTCCCAATCAAGAGCTATCCGGTGTCTGAGTCCGCGTATGCCTCCCTCCCGGATCGAGTTCGCGAGCAGCTCCAAGACGTCGGTGCCGTGCAGATCGTCGCCGATTATGACTCGGAGGCAAGCGTCTTCCGCGATGTCGTGTGGCCGGGTGCGGAGTCACCAGGAGACACCGCGGACCCAGTCGAGACGACAGACGGCTCGCCAAACGATGGTTCGACCGAACGGTCGGCAACGGCGGGCGATGGAGTGGGTACGGACACGATGGTCGAGGAGTACGACTCGGATGATTCGGCGCAGACGTATCGGCCGATCACACGTCGCGAGTTCGAGACGTTCCTTGAGGGTGTCAGCGTCGATTTTGAGCGGAAGACGTACGGCTGGACGGACGAATGGGTGTACGAATCGATTCTGGATGACGGGGAGAAGTGCCTGCGGGTATACTCGTCGATCGACCGCGAAGACAACGCGAGTCGTGAAGCTGGTTCAGACGCGATAAAGTCGGTCCTCCTGCTGAACGTGGCCGACGCCGGCGAGGAGCCGACGTGGCGGCCGCTGCGGAAGCCAAAGCGGACGTATCGGATACAGACGTGGCCACAGAATCTCCGTGAGAAACTCGAGAACGCGGTGGCAACGCAGGACGAACTAAAGGTCTGCTCGGATTGTGGTCGGCCGATGGTGCTCCAATCCCCGAAAGGGAAGAACCGCCAGTTCTGGGGGTGCTCGGGGTACTATGAGAAGATGGCAGGTGGTGACCGGGCGTGTGAGAATACCGCGCCCGTTCAGTAGGTCGAGTCATTTGAAATTATAACTCGAACTCCTTGCTGTCAGGGGTGCAGATTCGGAACTCTTCAGGGTTGGTATGGTAGACAATGGATCCAGATGGAGCATTGTAGACCCGAGAAATAGCATAGAGATCTGCCCGGGACATTGAGGTGTTTACTACGAGGACGGCAAATGCGCTAAACACGAGGAGCGGTATTGGCGCGAAGAATAATGGAAGGAAGATGAGGTTGAGCGAAAGAAGCGGTGCGCTCAAAGCCAGCATGGATTCCTTTCTAGATACAACTTGGTCAAAGGCCCCTGCATAGAACGCATTGAGACGGTCAGCCTTGCCCCAATCAATCTCGTACCCGAGCAGGACATACACAATACCATGGATCGATTCATGTCCGAGGATAGTCATCCCCCCTACCACAAGGAAAGTCAGCAAGAAGAGAACCAAATTATCGCGTAGAAACTCAATTCCGTGGAGCGCACCCACCGCTACGAAGAGAGTGACAACCCCGAAAACCGCCAAGAATTTGGCCTGCTTCTCAAGGACCGTAGGATAGCTGACCAAAATGCATTCCGTGTATTCTTCAGATAGCTCAATCATACTCAGCATGGGCGTTTAATCTCTAATGGCTTAGGCCCTCTTGAATTCCCATCAGCGGCGTCATAAAGGCGAGCCGTGCCGAGACCAGTAGAGGACGGTGTCCTCACTCGTTGGTCGATCAACACCGAAGACGCTGGTAGCCAGAAAATCAGCGACACGTGGCGGGGTGGGACGAAGGCGGTGTCGGTGCTCATCGTTAGAGTCCGTCGAACATCACGGCGAACTGGTCGAGGCGGCGGTCGAGGTCGCCGGCGTCGTGGACGTAGAGATGGCGGTCGTAGAACTGCTCGACATCCTTCGCGCGCTCCGGAGCTTGTCCGTGGGGAGTGTCGAGAGCGAGCGTGAGCCCGCAAACAGGCGCGTACGTCTGCTGGAGCTCCTGCTGGTAGTCGTCTGCGGAGCCGGGTTTACCATCAGTGATGATGATGACGAGAGGGGAGTCGCGGCGCTGGTCAAGGAGGCAGCGGGCGAGTCCGAGAGCATCAGAGAGGGGCGTCCCGCCGCCCGTCTCGCCGCTCATTAGACTCGCTTGAACGTGTTCGGTCTCGACGCTGAATGGTTTGATGAGGCGGGCGTCCCCGTAGACGAAGTCCATAATGGCGACGTTGATGCCGAGGTCCTCACAGGCAAGGGCGAACCGTGCAACAGCGTCTTCGGCAGTGTCGATGAGATTGCTCATCGAGCTGGAGCGGTCAAGGACGAGGACGAGGTCGTACTGTTTCTCGTCGCCGTGCTGGCGGACGCTGAAGGCGTCGACGTCGCCGCGGGCGAGAGCGCCAGCGCGGCGCCGGTCGAAGCTCCCGCTGGTGACACCGCTGCGGGTCTGGTCGCGGCGACTCTCTCGGAGCGCCATCCGGAGGGTGCCACCGACGGCGTCTGCACCCGCGGTCGCGGCTTGCCACCTCGCGGGAGGTGCCTGCTCACCGATCTGTGGGAGGATCGAGAGCGAGTCGAGACTCCCCTTTCCTGCGCCGGCGCCGCCACGTCGCCGTGCGATCGTTGTGTCGGGGCTCTCGTCGGTGCCGCCGTCGTTCGCGAGATCTTCGAGGGCGGCTACGGTTTCTTCGAGGTCGCGTTCGAGCGCGTCCTGATCGGGAGTGGCGCGGTCAGCTTCCTCGTGAGCGGCGTCGTGGTCCGTGCTGAGCGCGTCGGCTCGTTCATCGAGGGAATCATCGTACGCTTGCTCGGCGAGCGGCGCTGCGGCTTCCTCGGCCAGCTTGTCGGTGTTGTCCATCTCGCCGTCTTGCACAGTGCCGTCATCGGTGGGGTCGTCGAGCGTGTCTGAGTCGATGTCCGCTTCATCCTCACCTGCCGTGCCGGTGCTTTCGTTCTCCGTGGCGTCTGTGTCGCCGCCGTCCGTGCCGCCAGCCGCGTCTCCGGCCACTCCATCGTCTCCGAATGGAACGCCGTCAGCGCGGTCGTCGGGCGCACCTGCGCCATCTGTGTCTCCACCGGTAGTGTCGGACGTATCTGAGGTATCTGAGCCATCTGGGGTCGCCTCCTCGTCGGTACTCGCGGCCTCACCGCTGTCGCGTCCGGTGTGGTCACCGCCGAGGAATTCCGAAAGCGACGCCTGCCCGTTCGACGGGGCACTCGACGCATCGGATGCTCCGCTACTGTCTGCGGCGCCCTCGGTGGCCTCTCCGTCTCCCTGCTCCTCGATGCCGCTGTCTTCGGCCGCCGGCTCTCCGACCTCGTCGGACGTGGACTCAAGTTCGTCGCCGCTGGATGCTCCAACACCACTGTCACGTTCTCCGTCCACGGAGTCTGCACCGCCAGCACCCGTCCCCGACTCGTCCGACGGATCGTCGCTCTCGCCCTCGTCCGGGGAAGTGTCCATCGACTCGGCCTGGGGGTTAGGCTCGGCATCGGACTCCACATCGGACGCGGACTCAGACGCGGCTTCGTCGTCGGCATCAGTAGACTCGACATCGTCGGGAGCGAGCTCGTCAGCGGTGTCTGCCGTCCCGATCTCCGGGTAGGCGAGGACGTCTGTGGAGTGCCCGTCCTGAGTCTGCTCGAGAGAGACGTTCTCTGGGTCGAAGTCCGCCGGCGGCTCCGCGGAAGCGTCGTCACCCGATGCCTCCGAGGGGTCGCGGTCAGCGGGCGACTCACCCTGCTCGCCGTTAGGAGTATCTCCGGACGTCTCCGGACTGT
Organism: Halogranum roseipondis; assembly: GCF_059695585.1. NCBI lineage: Archaea > Methanobacteriati > Methanobacteriota > Halobacteria > Halobacteriales > Haloferacaceae > Halogranum > Halogranum roseipondis. Next base: position 138,999 of record NZ_JBUEED010000004.1, on the reverse strand, counting down.
CGCCGGTTGGCGACTCCGAGACGTCACTCGGGTCGGCGTCTGCGGCGCCGTCCCCACTGGGTGCATCCTCCGGCGACTCATCGGGTGCCTCTGCGTCCGTGTCGGGGTCAGCGGACGGTTCGATCGACTCGCCCTGTTCGCACTCGTCGGGCGTCGACGAGTCGGATTGAGAGGGCGACGGGGGCGTGTTCGGACTACTGCCACTCGTTGCGGCGGTGTCTTCGTCTTCTCGACCCTGCTGGTGGTTGTCCTCGTCCATCTGGTTGAGGAGCGGCTTAATAGTCTGTTCCCAGCAGTCGAGCACGGCATCCCCACGCTTCACGGAGTCGGGTTCACTGAGGACGGTCGCGAGGAGGTCATCGAGCGCGTCCTGTGTCTGCGCGAAGGCCGCCGCGTCATCCTGGGACTGGAAGGTGATCCGGGGGTCGTCCGGGTCGAGGAGGACGTCGCTCTTCCCAGAGTCGTAGATGCCGTGGTCGTAGAGGTAGGACTGGATCGCGTCCCGGTAGGTGAAGGTGATAGTAGCGATGTCGGGGAGATCGCTCGCCATCTGAGTGAGACTTCGGTTGACGAGTTCGAGGCGGTCGGCGGCGAGCTGACTTTGTGCCGCTCGGAGTTGGTGTTCGATCGCGGCATCCTCGGCGTAGTTGATGAGGCCGTGGACGAACTCTTGGTACTCCTCGTCGACGCGCTCGTTAAGATGGTCGGCGACGACCGAGATGTTCGTGTAACGGATGTGGCCGAGTTCGTGTAGTGAGAGGCCGAACTGCTGGGCGCGGTCGGCCGTGAGCTGGTCGTCGAGCGGGAGGTTATCGAGATTCGCCGGACTGGTGGAGATGAGAACGAGGTAGTCACCGTCGACGGCATCGACGAGCTGCTGGGCGGCCTGCTGGTCGAAGTCGGTCGCATCGGCGTCGATTAGGCGATCGGCGTCAGCCGGGAGAACGCACGCAGTCTGGACGTGTGATGTGAGGACGACTTCGATGTTTTCGCCGGTGTGAGCCTGGATGTACTCGGTCAACCGTCGAGTTCGCTGTTGGGAGCGGCGGGCTTGCGCTGGACGGTCGGGGAGAACGGACCGTGCGGTGTCGGCGCCGCTCGACGTGGCTGTGAGTGATGGCATAACTGGAATCACCTCTGATGAAGACGGGTGGACGCGGCTACGTGCCGTCGCGCGCGAGAAATCCCTGCTGGCGACGGCAGGCCGGAGAGTCAGGTGTCTTCGAGTTTGTCGTAGCTATCGTCGGGGTTCTGGTGGGGTTCGGCGCTCGCCTTCACGACGTGCTTGAGGGCACCGCGAACGCTCGCCCCCATATCGTACCAGTCGATGGCGTCTTCGAGCTTCCGTGTGGAGAGCGTCGGCCACGTTTCGTTGTCACGGGTGGCGTTTGCGAACTCGACCATCCGACGGAGGCTGTCTCGGTCGATGCGCTGGCGACTTGTGTTGTACTTTTGATCGAGAAAGTCGATCTCGTCCTGGGGGTCCATATATTCGAAGAAGATAGTTTGGAAGCGGTCACGAGTCGCGGCGTTCATCGGTTCGCTCCCTCGGTATTCGCGCGTTGGTGGGTTCATCGTGACGACAATCCGAGCGGCCGGGTGCGGGATGATCTCCTCGCCGGATTCCTTGACAGTGAGGACGTTCTGATTGAGAACCTTCTGGAGTGCCATCATCACACCCGCCGGCGCGGCGTTCACCTCGTTGATGACGATCGTGTAGCCGTGCTTCATCGCTTTCGTGAGAATGCCGTCGCGAAAGACGACGATGCGGTCCTCGTTGACCGTAGAGATACCGAGGAGATCCTGGGCGAGCATCGAGGCGTCGGCGTCGACGCTGGCGAGGACGCGATTTGTCTTGTAGTGGAGGTATTTGAGGAGGTAGTTCTTCCCGGCGCCGTGAGGGCCGACCAGTCGGAGGCCGCGGTTGCCGCGGGCGAGCTTCATCGCAGTCGCTTCAAGCGTGTCGAGCTGGACATCCTCCATCGTCGTCGTCTTCGGTACGATTACCTCATCGGCCCGCGTAGGCATATCGCGCTTCCGGACGATGTGTGGGTGGTCGTTGTCCTCGAGAATGGGGAGTCCGTAGAAGGTTGCCTCTTCGACCGGTATCGAGGAGTCGACAACTGCGAGCGGGTCGCCGACGTCCTGATCGACGTCAGTGATGGAGTAGACGGTCGCCGAACCGGAGGTGTCATCGCCGAGGCGTTCACGGTACCGAGTGAGGGCGTCTTCGGCGATCTTTGTCTCGACCTGGACGTGCTGACCGGCCTGTTGAACGATGAGCTGGGCTTTGCTCCCTGTGAGGGTTGGGATATCTGTGAGGTTCTCAGGGTCTGCACGGTGGAGTTCGCCGTACGTGGTGTACCCCGCGTCGATGAGGTTCTGCTCGACGCTGTCGCCGACGCCGTCCAGGATGGTGAAATCAATACTGTCGGCAGAGGCAGTGAGAGCGTCGACGTGTGCGGCGAGTTCAGTCGGGCAGTCGCCTTCTGGGGTAACGCTCGTGATGCGCTGACCGCCGTCGCTGTCGCGGTCGAGCGTGTAGATTCCGTTGCTAGCCCCGTCCTCGACGAGCCGGGTGACGGTGTCGCCATCGAGGTCGAGATAATCGCTGGCGCGGAGGTGAAGTGTCTCGATTGGGAGATCTCCGCCGGTTTCTTTGATGAGGCCGGCAGCGAGGTGGCTGAGGAACCGTTGCTGGTCGTCGGTACTCATGGACTGTGGGGCTACTTGTGACATAACTGGTCAATCGCGTTCACGGAGCGAAGTGCGGGAAAAATGTTCGACTGTGAGACCGTAACAGGATGGTGGTCGCAGTTGGCGCGCTGGTTAGTCGAAGTGGGAGATAGGATCTCGTGGGGGATAATCTCTGTAGTAGGCGACGCGGTCAGTCTTGAGAGGTGATGGAGGGTGACGGGAACGCATCTCTCAGACTACTGGTTCAGGGATTCTTGGATGGTGTTCTGGACGCGCTGGGCGTCAGTATCTGAGAGGTCGCGCTCAGAGGCGACTTCGACGCCGGGAATAGCGAATGCCTCACCGAGAGCATCACTGAGCGTCTGCTGGTCAGGCGCGATGCTCGGTTCGTCGTCATCGGCCTGCAGGTCGTGCTCGCGGGCGGCAAGCTGGATGGATTTGCCGGGTGAAAAGAGAATGTCGCGGGCAACCTCATTGTAAGCCTGGAAGGTGTCGGAGGCTCGGGCGCCCTCGAATTCACCGAGGGCAACGAGGAGCGACAACTGGAGATTCCAGAGTGTGGGACAGGAGTCAGGCATCGCGATGCGCGTAGCTCGAGTACTCGCACTCTCAGCGTACGTGCTGGGGATTCCGAGGTAGACGTAGAAGTCGTCGACATCGAAGGGGAGTTCCTCGAAGTCGATCGCAACCGAGCGGGCACGAACGAGGACATCGTCGACGGTGGTCGTTCGCTCGTCGAGATCGTCGTAGATGTTTCCCCACCACTCCATAATGGGGACGCGGTCGTGAGCACGTTCGTGCGCAGCGTTCGTGACATCGCCGACGTGTCTCCGCGAGTACCGCTGACCGACACCGTACATAACCGTGCCCGACCCCGGGAAGAAGAGGAGGGGCTTCGCCCACATCGTCTGGGAGCCACGGAAGTCGTATCCGGTCTGGATGCCGCCGTAGACCGTCACGGTCGCCGTCTCGTCGTCCTCGTCGCTACCATCGCTCATCGCGGGGTCGACATCGGCAAGCGCATCGTGTTCGCGAATAGCGGCCTTCGTCGATCCATCCGACTGGCTCATATCGAGTTCGCGGCGGAAGCCCGGGACGATGACGGTGAGTTTCGCGACGCCACCCCAGTCCCGCATATCCGCCCATCCGAACGCCTCGTCAGCGCCGTGTTTCTGGAGCGCCCCCATCAGTGGGAGGTAGGCCTCCTCGGGGTTGACGATCGAGTACGTGGAGGTCGCGATCTGCCAGCGGAACTTGACGGGGTAGCCGAGTGCTGCGAGGGCGAGGCGACGGCGGTCGATAATGTCCTGGTGATCGGTGACGTCAAGGAGACGGTCACTTGGCGCGTTCGCGGCGAGCTCCTCGATGGACTGGCCGGTCGCAGCTTCGAGGAGGTCAGCGTTGAGGCCGTCGACATCACGAATCTCTTCGGGGTCGACCGTCTCGTCCGCTGGATCAACGAATTCGTTGACCGCGTGGAGTTCTCCGCTGCTGGCCTGCGGGAGCGCCTTGATGACGGCCTTCAGGGAGCGGGACTCGCTTGCGTCCGTGTTGAGAAAGCGGCGACCAGCGGGCTCGATACCGTCCGGATAGTCGGCTGTTGTCGCGTCCGCGGGGGTGAGCCCGAGGAAGGGGAGTGTCTGCTCCTTCGCTATAAGCGATCGGACGTCGATGCTCTCGTCGACTGCGAAGTCACGGTCGTTCCGTGGCGTCTCGCGGTGCTCTGAGCTGGGGTGAGTTTCAGCTGACATCATGGATGACCTCCTGGATTGGGGTCTGCGTGGGGTGGTGGCTGCCCGCCTGTGTGTGGACGGACGTTTGCACCGCCCTCTGCCACCCGATCGGGGGGAAGAAAACTGCCTACACCGTGCGGCGCTGTGCGGGGGGCGGGGCGGTGGGGGTTCGGTCGGTCGTGGAGCGCCTACGTCCGTTCGGGGTGGTGCTCGACGACCTCGTCGCGCTCCAGAGACCGACGAAGCATGGTGCCGTCTTCGACGACGGCCGCGTTCGGGTTGGTGACGTCCATAATTCGGTTCTCGAGTGACTTCCGGTTCGCGAGATTCGTCTTCCGGACACTTCCCTTCGAAGCGTCCCAGCCTCGGAAGTGCGGGTGGTCGGCTGCCAGCTCGCGAACCGCGGCTTCGCTCTCGCCTTCGATGAAGCACGCAAGCCGCGTCGTGCCTGCACCGACGTCGGGGAATCGGACTCTGTAGTACATATTTGAATACGCCTCATCTCCCGTAGGTGGAAAGAAACCGGGGTGAGAGGGCCGATTTCGGTCAGTAGGCGGTTCGATTTTTTGTAGTCAGGACGGCAAGCCGAGTCACCCGATGCTTCGATGTTCGCCGCAGCTCGTGCAGCGTTGGTCAACCGAACCTGCTGGCCTCGACGAGGAGGAGAGTTCGCCTCCGCAGTAGGGGCACTCGGCGTCTTCGTCGGGCGTGAGGGGAAGGTCGTCACGACTGACGTTGTCGGCCATAGCCTGCCGGTAGAGTGCGAACGCCTCGGCAAGGTTTCCTGCTGTCCACTCGTCCGTTGGGACGGCAAGACCTTCCCCGAGAGCGCCGTGCCAGAAGTAGATACGCTCATCAAAACCATAGAGATCGATAGTGAAGACGCGCCACTCAGCGGTTTCCGCGAGCAGAGTGATGTAGTCCTCGTGGAGTGCATCGGCGTGGATGTCCGGGTCAAGCTGGGGATGGTTTTCGGCGAACGCCGCGACCTCGTTTTCGTCGAGTGGGAGCGGGTGCTCTGTCAGTACTGTGAAGGTCCGTGGTCTGGTGTTGGTCATACTGAGTTACCTCGCGGGTCACCTGTAATGGCCGGAGAGAAATCCGACGGAATGATGGAAAATTCTTGTCGTCGGGTTTGCTCTCGGAGCCACACACGGGGTCCGCCGAGTCACGAACGGACGTCACGGATTCGAGCGGCAAGTTCTCGACGAAGAGTGACGAGTTCGTCTCTGTGCTGGTTTCGCTCGATGGTTTTCTCTCTGAGTTCGTGGTGGAGGTCCCGCAGCGACCGGCCGGATGTCGGGGATGGGAAGGGGGCAGGTTGGTCGGACACCTCCTCGTGGTCGGAGTCGGCTTCGTACTCGGGGATGTCCGCGCCACGAGCGCGGAGTTCGTCGACGGCCTCCCAGAAGTCCTTCCCGGATGGATACTCGCCGGCGGTCGTGATGATGTCTTCCTCGAGAGCGACGACCTGGAGGGCGTCGAGAACGATGAGTCCGTCCCGATAGATCCAGCCGTCTTCCATCTCGGCGAGACGGGTCCCGGAGTCCGAATTCGTCCAACAGGGGTTCCGTGATTTCGTGCCGTCACTACGAGTTTCCGTAATTGGCGAGGCGAGGCGGATTTCGGACGGTCGCGTCGTCTCGACCGCCCGGTAGACATCTTCGATATTGGTCGTGAATGTTGGCGGTGACCGTTGAGATGGAGACGGTGAGGGGGCCTCAGGCAACGCGTCCGTGGGCGGCTCTGAGACCTCAGATGAGGTATCTGCCTGCGGCTGCGGGGCCGTGAACGCATCGACAACGTCGTCGATGAACGCCTGCGCTGGCTGCGTTTCAGTAGGCGTCCCGACGAGATGTTGGCCGGACATCGCGACGAAACGGGCGGAATCGTAGACTTCGATAGAGGGGTTCGGAAAGGTGTCATAGGTGGGAAGATCGTCGGTAACAGTCGTGACGTCATCGGGGAGCTGACCACGGCAGAGGATGTGAACGCCGGTTCCAGAGGGGGAGACATCGGCGTACGAATCTGCAGTATGCAAATGTTCGTGGACGACGGGGTGGATAGCGCCAGTTCCCGGATCACGAGCATCGTCGTAGTCGACAACGACGAGGTTTTCGTCGGGGTACTTGTCACGGTTGCGGATGACGTACGCAAGCGCGAAGCCGGCGGAGAGTTTCTCGACCCAGTCTTGGGCGGTGTCGAAGTCCGTCCAAACCGCCGGGTTCTGAGCATTGACGTACCGCTTGGGCCAGTCCGGATAGGCGTAGGGCGCTCGTGGGATCTTTCTGGCGTTGTCGGTTGGCTTCCAGGTCAACCACTGGTCGTGGTCACGACAGTCTGCTGGATAAGTGGCCGTCTCAAACGCGGGGGTTGGGGGACTCGTGAATGGCATAGTGGGATATGACGAGGGGAGGTGACGATGTTATCTGCGCGTCTATTCCGGTCGCGCGGGAGAAATTAGTAGAGGAATCGACGAGGGTCTACAGGGGTAACAATTCAGAGGTCGCCGTCGGACACCCTAACGCGGTGGCTTAGAGGAGAAAATCAATACGTCGACAGTCGTGTGGATTAGCCTACGGCTGTATATTTTGAAATGGTCAAATCTCTTGATTGTTCGGAGTCGATGTGGTCGGCTTGAAATTAGATTCAGAAGCATCCATATTCAGGAAGAACTGTACTTATTTGACCAGTATGCGATGAGGGGAACGCCGAGGAGGGTTGGCCATAACCACGCGATAATCCCCAGTTCGGACGTGAGGTTGACAGCTGAAACGGCACTAACCGTAGCAATAAACGCGCCAATCATCCGTTGGAGGTGGTTGACCATCCATTCTCCGGAGTTCTCACCATAGAAGGAACGAATATCCAGTGTTCCGAACGCAATTCCGATTCCACCGAAGACGATCATTACGACCCCGAAAGAATTCCCATCAAGAAACCAGTTGATGCCCCACAGACCAAGTCCCACACACGCAAGAACGACGCTCCCAGCAGCTCCCCAGTCGACCATATGGGCAGTGCTGGTCGGCCGTTTCCGAGAGAGTACACGGTATCCCGAGAACGCAAGGTATCCACTAAAGATCGCGACGAGCGTGAGGATGATGCGGAACGCCACAGGGTCGATAGCTACTAGAACGAAGACTGTCGCAACGACAACGCCCATCGATACGAGAAAGACCTTCCCGACTTGTCGATGTCTCCATCCTCCCTTTCTGGTCACGAGTGCACCGAGGCCAGCGAACAGAGCGACTATGCCTGCAGCAATGTGCAACCACAGTGACCACACCTCAACTGTCGGCATAGCTGAAATTCAGAAACAGCCTTCATAAAGATTGGTGCGTAATGCAATGTTCCTTGGTTGAGCTTACCAGTCGTCAAAATGTGGTCGCTCACGTTCGAGAGGTCAGGCTTCGACCATCGGGAAACACGTATCCTGGATGTCGTGGTAGCGGTTGCGAATCGTGACCACACTCACGTTCGCGGCCTCCGCAAGTTCGGATTGCGTACACGAGTCACTGGAAGGCGAATCTGAGTGGTGAGTGGCAACGTAGAGGGCAGCGGCGGCGATCCCGACGGGATGCTTCCCGGAGTGGATGCCTGCCTCCATAACGTCCTTGAGGAGTTCTGTCGTAAACCGCTTGGTCTCCTGGCTGAGATCGAGTTCCGAACAGAGACGGGAGAGATAGTCCCGTGGATCGGGTGGCGGGACTTCGAGTTCGAGTTCACGGACGAGATACCGGTAGGTGCGCTTGATGCGGATTGTATCGTCGATTCGACTGACCTGCGTGAGGGCTTCGAGATCCTGTGGGAGACCGGCCTGCCGGATAGCGGCGTAGACGGCTGCAGTCGCGACGCCTTCGTAACTCCGACCGGGGAGGAGGTCCTGATTACTGGCCCGGCGGCAGATGACGGCGGCGATGTCGTAGTCATCGTCGGGGAGATCGAGAGCGGCGGCCATACGCTGAATTTCTGAAAGCATCGCCTTGAGGCCGCGTTCCTTCGAGTTCCCGGTCCGGGACCGTTGTTGCCACGTGCGAAGTCGGGCCAGCTGCGCTCGCCGTTGTGAGGAGATGGTGTTCCCGTGGGCATCCTTGTTGCGCCAGTCGATCTCGGTGCTGAGGCCAAAGTCGTGCTGGGTTGGCGTGAGTGGGCTCCCTGTGTGAGACTTCTGTTCGCGTTCGTCCGCAGAGAAGGCCTGCCAATCGGGGCCGCGGTCGATAGCATTCTCCGTGACGACGAGTCCACAGTTAGCACACCGGGTTTCTCCATGAACGTGGTCGACGTGAAGATCTCCGTCGCACTCGGGACACGTAGCGGTACTAGCAGCGACGGCGGCGTCAGTGGTCTCGGATGGTCCAGTCGTACGCTCCGAGTCGGGTATCTTGCGAGTCCGAATCCGGTTGCTATCGGGAGTAGATGAATCGTTCTCGGTCATAGTGAGGGACGGAGAGGGATCGGTGATGACTCCCGCCACCTCACGTCGGGGGCGAAAAACAGGAACCGAGAGGTAAGACGGTGGATATGGCTTTAGGATAGGGTGTACACCCCTGGTACCGAGTGAAAATCACCAGGTGCTCAGCGGGAAGTTGAGGACGAGGAGTCCGAGCGAAGGAAGGACTTGAGACGAGCGAGACGTCCACCTGAGTCGTCGGCTGTGGAGTGCTCGAGATTGCCATCGTCGTCAGCGTGGGTGTCGGCGACATATTCAAGGATCGCGACGAGCGTTTGTTCATCCAGGATGTCGACGAGCGTGTCAGTGTCGAGGGCACGGACTTGGACTTCGGCGTCGTTCTTGAGGGCGTCTTCGAGTTGGGAGTTACGGACGTGGATACGCCGAAGTTTCTTTGTTCGCTCATCGAGTTCGGCTTCGAGTTCGTCTATCCGCTCCTGTCGAGCTTCGAGTTCGGCTTCAAGGCGGTCGATTTCTGCCTTGTAGAGTGATTCTGCGCCCTCGCCGCGTCGGGGAGAATCGCGACCACGCGTCCGACCGCTGCTGTGGGATGACCCCAGATCGGACGGTGATGAACTGCCCGTCGCCTGGGCGTCGGCATCGCGGTCAGGGGTGTAGTCAGGAGCAGGCGACCAGTCGCTTGCCGATGGGGCGGCCTCCGACTTGTCCTCCTCGTACTCGGGGATGTGCGCGCCGCGAGCACGAAGCTCGTCGACGGCCTCCCAGAAGTCCTCCCCAGAGGGATAATCTCGTTCGCCAGTAATGATGCCTTCCTCAAGGGCGACGACTTGGAGAGCGTCGAGGCCGATGAGACCATCGCGGTACACCCAGCCTTCATCGAGCTGGGCGAGGCGCGTGCCAGACGAAGAGTTCGCCCAAGATGGATCCAGTGACTGCGTACCGTCAGCGCGCTCCTCAGTGACAGTCGAGCGGAGGCTGATGTCTCTCGGTCGGACGTGCTGGATGGCGTCGAAAACATCCTGAATGTCACTCGTGGTCTCGACGTCTTCGATGTCCTCGCGAGTAGTATCCGGTTCAAAGGCGACTTCATCGGGGGTCGCTGCGGAGACGGTCGCATAGTCCTCGACGAGCCCATCAAGGAAGGTCCGGCAGTCGCGCGTCTCGGTGGGTGTACCGGCGATGTGTCTGCCGGTCATCGTGATGAAACGCGCGGACTCGTAGACCTCGATCGACGCCTCGGGAAAGGCCTCGTGTTCGGAGAGGTCGTCAGAGATGGTCTTGACGCGCTCGGGGAGCTGACCGCGACAGAGGATGTGAACACCTGTTCCAGACGGAGAGACATCGGCGTAGGAATCGGCGTCAGCAAGATGATCATGGACGAGGGGATGGATTTCACCCGTTTCGGGATCGCGGGCGTCGTCGTAGTCGATGACGACGAGGTCGGTCTCGAAGTCGTTGCGGTCGGGAATAACGTACGCAAGTTGGTGATGAGGGAGTTTATCCGCCCACTCTGCTGCGGTCTCGAAGTCCGTCCAGATGGTTGGGTCCTGCGCGGAGACGTACCGATCTGGCTGGTTTGAGTTGTGGTAGGGTGCGCGGGGAATCTTGCGGCCGTCATCGGCTTCCTTCCAGGTCAGCCATCGTGAGACCTTCATACGGTCCTCGGGATAGACGCCTGACTCGGTTGGTGGGGCGGGGAGATCGCTCGCCATGAGTAGTCAACTCGCCAGAATATATGCAGTTCTCTGACTTTAGTCCATGGGAGGGTGTCGCGAAGGGGAGATGATGCAGTGGTCAGGCCGCGTGCGTATCGTCGAGGAGGAGATCCGCAAGGAGACGCGCGCCGACCTTGTCGAGCGTCTGGTTGCTCGAGGCGTCGTGAGGGTGGTGGATACAGGCCGGGCATCCCTCATCACATTCGCAGTCGGCAACGCGAGTCTGTGCGAATTCGAGGGCATCCTCGAGGTGCTGGAAGACGCTACGAGCGAGGCCGACACCACCAGGATGGTCGTCGTAGAGGACAATCGTAGGGTGGCCGGTTGTGTCGAGACGCGAGATTGCGAGCCCGCGCATATCGCTGCGGTCGCAGAGGACGGTTGCTGGAAGGACTCCCAGCAGTGCGTTCGTGAGGGCGTAGAGGCTCCCCTCGAAGGACGGCGATGGCGCGTCAGGGTCATCTGCGTTGGGATGCTCCTCGGTGAAGGCATCCCGAATGGTGGGCGGGATGCTGATGACGAGACCATCCGAGGAGAGTTCGGTTTCCGGAAGGTCGGTCTCGATGGGAACAGGTCCATTCGAACTCCCGGACTGGTGGGTGTAGTAGCTAACGACGGTTTCGCTGACGGTCAACTCGGTGAGCTGAACGGCGGGAGGTGCTGTGTCGGCGCTTGCGTCACCGCCGTCAGTCGCAACCTCAGGGTCGGCTGTGCCGGGAAGGCCGCGTGACTCGTCGGCGTCTTGGAGCGTGAGCGTGCGGTCTGTGACCGCGCTAGTCGTGTAGGTCGCGTTTGTAGGCTCAACCCACGCGATTGGCGAGGCAGAGCCGGATGCTCCCGGCGGGGTTTCCGGGTTGAGATCGACGTCGATGACGCGGTATCGCTGGCCTTGATGGAAGTAGATCGCGCCGGGGTGGGCATCACGAAGACCGGAGGCGAGTGGAAGTTCACCGAGGACGTCGAGCTCGTTACTCGCGGGGATATCCGGGGAGGACTGGTCGTCCGGTGTCACAACGATACGGAGCGAGCGCGAGTTGATCGACCGGAGGGAAACGTGCTGGCTCGGCGGCGGTCCCCCGTCGGGGACGTACGTCCACGTGATATCTGTCGATGTGAGCGAGCGGTCGAGGACGCCGGCGTCGGTGAGTGCTGAGACGTACTTCGGGAGGTCATCGCCAAACCAAGTATTGTCGTCGGTGGAGAGGGGGGCTTCGGCGGCGGCTGCCGGGAGATGTTCGGTAAGGACACGTGGGTTCTTGGGGTTGCATTCGACGGATTCGACGCTGCCGTCAAGGAGATCATCCGGATGGTCGAGTGCGTATTGGTCGAGCGGATCGGCGCCGCCGACGAGGCCGACAATGCTCGGGTCGGTCCCCCGGCCGGCACGGCCGGCTTGCTGGAAGAGTTCCATCCGTGTTCCCGGATAGCCGTCGACGAGGACAGCGTCGAGGTTCCCGATGTTGATCCCAACCTCGAGGGCATTCGTACTCCAGACGACGCGGATGTCGCCGGAGTGCAGCCCGGCTTCAAGTTCTTCTCGCCGCTCGTCCGAGAGTGCGGCCTGATACGCGGCCACGTCGTCGGCGAGGCTGGGATAACCGTCACGCTGGAGGCGGCGAGCGGTGACCTGAGCGTACTGTTCGGCCGCTTGTCGGCTTCGCGTGAAGACGATAGTCTGGAGACCACGTTCGACGAGCGCCGCTGCGAGACGTGCAGTTGTCCGGTGTGTCGATCGAGCTTGCCCCTGCTGGCCGCGGGGTGGTTGCCAGAAGAGCCAGTGCGTTGAGCCGCCAGCACTTGTGTCCTGGTCGACGACGTGAACGTCGGCTGGGTCGACGCCAGTCAGCTGGACAGTGTGCTGGCGAGGGTTGTCGATGGTGGCTGAGCAGGCGACGATCGTCGGGTCAGCGTCGAAGGTCTTCGCGAGCCGGCGGAGTCGTCGAAGGACGACGCCGACGTGACTACCAAAGACGCCACGGTACTGATGCTGTTCGTCGATGACGATCAGGTCCAAGTTGGAGAGGAACCAGCCCCAGAGTTTGTGGGCGAACGGGAGAATAGAGTAATTGATCATATCAGGCGTCATCGCGAGAACGTGCGGTTGCCGCTCGCGGACGCGGCGTTTCTGGTGTCGAGAGAGTCCGCCCGTGTAGCGGCCTGCGTCAAGATGGGGGTCGACGTTCTGGAGGAAGTCGTAGAGATCGTCGGCTTGGTTGTTGATGAGAGCGCGCGTCGGTGCGATATAGAGAGTGCGGCCGTCGTCGACGAGGGCGCGCTCGGCGGCGAGGATCGAATACGGGAGTGATTTCCCCGACCCGGTCGGGGTCGCAAGGGTGACGTGGTCACGAAGTCGAGCGTGCCGAATCGCTTCCGCCTGATGGTCGTAGACTTGATCGATGCCCTTCTCGCGGATCGCCTCGGAGAGCTCCGGGCGCAGGGGGACATCCGTAGTCTGCGCGGATTGCCCGGTCATCACGCGGTGGTTCACGAGGCTTCCACCGACGGTAGCCTCGTTCTCGGCGAGCCAGTCGACAGTATCGCGGATCGAGGGGCGTTCGCCGGCCGATTCATCGAAGGCGCGTGTCCCCGCTTCGAGCTCCACATACTGAGAGACAGCCGCGTCGGCGTTCGTCTTTGAGCGACTCTTCGAGCCGGCAAGCGACACGTCCGACTCTGACGGTGGTGACTCCTTCGTCATAACTTCCTTCACCTCCAGTGGAGGGAGAGAAATATCGTGCAAGACCTCAGAGAGCCGTGGATGACGGTGCTTCGACGAGCGGAGTGAGGTGTTCCCGAGGCCGACTACGGAGTAGCCTCAACGAGCGCGCTCGTCTCGTCGTCCGCCGATGTCGAGCGACGTGCGCGGACAGCCGTCGAGGGAAGGAGTTCGAACGCAACATGGCGGAACTGCACGAGCCCACACGATTCGTTCGGACAAACGATGGCATCGGCGTCGGCGTCGATCGCGCTGCCGGGGACGGCGGGCGCGTGCTCAGGGAGGATGCTGTCCTCACCAGGATCGCGGTCGTTGTCGTAGAGGGCGAGATCGGTGTAGTAGTAGATCCCCTTGTGCTCGCAACGGGGGCAGCTGTACGCGAGGATCTGACCAGCGGGGGCAGCAGCAGAGGGTTTCACGGGCAATCAATCGAAAGTGCGTTGCCCGGACGTTTAACCTCAGGGGTGCAGCCGGGGCCGGGCGGTACGAGAGCGGGGATCAGGGATCGACTTCCCAGTACTGGATGGCGAGGCGGCCGTTGCCGAGATCGTCGACATCGTAGGCAACGTCGTCGGGGATGTTGAGGTCGACGATGGCTTCACCCTCGACGAGCTGGGAATCATCGAGGCCAGTCTGTTCGGCGCTCGTTTCGAGTTCAGGATCGAGTGGTGGAGTCGAATCGGACGTCATGGATTCTAGAGACATCATTGACTTCCTCCACGGCGGTCATGCCGTGGAATCCTCCGCGTGAGTGAATCAGGCCGTGCCTGGGTCACCGGAGGGAAATTTCCCCTGACGGGTGTGGTTTGCGGGTTCCTCTTTGGTCGAGTGATCACGCTGTCGCCAGCAGTGATCGTCCCACTCGAAGCACGCAACTGCGTCTCCCAGCCTGTTCTGACCGGAAGCCGCGGGCCGAGCCATCGACCCACCTTGATTCAAATCACGATACTCTACTGCGGTTTCAGTGACGAGGAAATTCATACTTCCCGCTACATCTGCGTGCGCTTCCACGCCGCACGTTCGACACTGCAAGAGATCACCGCTTCGATGAACGTTCTCAGCTCCACAGTGAGGACACCGCGAGGACGTGTTTGCCTCGGACTTTTCATGCACCATAATCCCGTACTCAGCCTCTACGACCTCGTGTAACCGGCGACGAAATCGCCCATGTGCCCAAAACAAGTGATTTTTCTCGTTCACCCGCGCCGACCAGTGCGTTTTGAGGACATCTGAGAGATCGCCGACAATCAACTCGGTAACATTGTGTTCTGCCAACCACTCCGCGAGGTGCTGGATGAGTGCATCCATCGCGTGATCGCGTTTCACGCTACGCTTCCGGTACACTTCCCGAATACGCTTGCTTGAGTACCGGCCATCGGGGAGCATAGCTTGTAGACGACTGATTTCTCGGGTGTATGCGTGGAAGTCTTCGAAGCATGGGCGCCCGTGGAACAAGCAGTGGTCACCTCGACTCGTCGTACAGGCAGCGAGGGTGTTCGCACCGATGTCCACCGCTGCCACCACGTCCTCGCCGTCCGTAGTGGCCAGTAAGTGGGAGTGAGTAGAGGTCCGTCTCGACGGTGTATGCGTGTCATCGCCAACGGACTGATGTGCGGTGAACGATTCGGTTTCACGGTCGTAGACGAGTTCAAGACGGCCCTGCTTGCCCTCCCAGTGCGGGCGGCCACGAACTTCGAGTGTGAGTTTTTCGTGGTATCCGATGCCGTACTTCTCCTTGAGCTCCTTTCCCAGTGGAATTCGCAGTCGCGAACGCTTGCCTAGCGAAAGCGTATATGTATCGTTGCGGAGGAGCGTATGGAGCGTTCGGACGCCGTCCTCCTTCCAGTATCCCGGTAGGCCGGGACGGTCTGTCACGCTGTCATCCTCCGGGTTACGGTATTTTTTCAAGAGTTCGAAGAAGCCGTCCCACGTCTGCCAATTCTTCTGGACAAGTTGCTGGGGGATGCTTGAGGAGAGTTGCTGAATGTACTTCTGACGGTATTCTTCTTGGGTAGCGGTCTTCTTGACGGCCTGTTTAAGCTGTGAGACAGTTGCGTTGCCCTCTGATTCTTTCCTATTGAGGAAGGCTTGACGGCGAGCATACTGGACTTGGTTCCAGCACGCGGTGGACGCGTCCACAGCTCAATGAGTGCAAGCTTGTCCCTACGGGAGTGAGGACAGACATCGAATGTATTGACGCGTCTCATCCTTCTAAACCATCACACGGTGGTGTGTTAAAGACTGCTGTGCAGGTGGCACAGGACTCATAAACCGGCTGAAGAGGGTAGATGGTTTGGGTGGGCCTATCGATCTCAGTCACTTTGAATCCGGGGGGCGAGCATCTGGGTGACAGTGGCGGCGCCGTCGGCGTACTCGTAGTTGAACTTCGCGGGGAAGTCCTCGCCGAGGAGGATTTCGACTTCGGCGTCCTTCGGGATCGCCTTGTTGAGATCCTTGAGGTAGTCCAGCGAGAAGAGCGAGTCGGCAGCGCCGACCTCGAGGTCGATGAGGTCGTCGCGACCGAGTTCGAGGTCGACATCGTCGGTATCGCCTTCGGCGTGGACGCGGAAGGCCTCGTCGTCGGGATCGACGATGAGTTCGACGTGGTCGGAGACCATATCGGCGGCCCGAACAGCACGGTCGATGTCGCGACCTTCGAGGACGACACGTGCTGGGAGGTCGAGGTCGGGGATGTCGGGCTCTTGGCGGATCGTGTCGGGGTCGAGGAGTGCGAGCGTGTACTCGAGACCGCCGAACTCGATGAGGAGCTTGCGGGTCTCCGGGTCGAGCGACATCTGGATGAGGTCGTCGTTGTCAGCCATACCGACGACGTCGGCGAGCTTGGTGAGGTCGACGCCGAGGACGCCACCATCGGCCTGATAAGACTCGAAGGCGGTTTCGGTGATGTTCGTCTCGTCCATCGCGACGTTCGCGGGATCGACAGCGGCGAGGCGAAGGCCGAGATCGTTCAGGTGGACGCGAGACTCGTCGACGAGGACGCTAAGCGTGGTGATCGTCTGGTCGAGGCGGTCAGCCTCGATGATCGCCGAGAACGCCTGGGGTGGGCGGGAGTCGGACGGCGACTCCTCATCGCTGCCGTCACTATCGGTCTCAGCGTCATCTGCTTCCTCGACGTCTGTCCCGTCGGCGTCAGGGACTTCGGCCTCCGTTTCAGAGGCGTCAGCCTCAGTATCGGCCTCGACGCCGATGTCGGGCTCGTCATTTGGGTCGGTGTCTGTACCGTTGGGTGATTCGGGTGTGGATTCTGCCATAGGTGTGATGGATTGTGGTCGTTGGGATCGTGGTTGTCGGTAGACGCGAGTAGACTGTTCTCGAGGCTGGTGTGGGACGTCTCACTCGAGCTTACATCTCCCGTGGAGTGCGAAAAACGGCCGTACTGGACGGACCCGTGAGTCCTTGGTGGAGGCATCGTAGTCTCGACGGTCAGTCCAAGTGGAGGGTCGTCCAGAGATCGAACGCGGCGTCCTTGTAGAGGACAGTCTCGCAGTCCGCGCACTGATACTCGACGGCGCCGAGCGGGTCACCTCCGCCGAGTCGTGTGACTTTTGCCGCCACGATGCCGCGCAATTTCCGTCCCGATGAAGGAGGACACAATCAGTCTCGATCCACAGTGCGGGCACGGCTGCCCAGGCTTCCAGTCCGGACGGCGACTCGTATGCACGTGATGAGCAATACCATCCGAGTTCGTCGAAGTGACGGCGTACGGTTTGTACTTCGCGAGGGGGTCGTACTCCTCATCGGCGAGCACGTGGTCATCCGAGTGCTGGTTCGGAGACTGTCCGTCACCATTGTCAGTCATAGGAAATCCCTCACTCTCGGCAGGGGAGAACAAACTACTGCCTGTCCGATACGCGAGCGGACGGCTCTAGAGGAGTAGAGGTACTCGACGGAGATTGAGTAGTCCACGATCGATTCTCTTTCGTCGACAGATGCGAGGGACTGCGCTTCGTCGATGAGCCAGTTGTTCGCGGCGTGGACAGCCGCTTCTACATCGTGACCGAGCGCAGGGTGGGGTCGGGAGCGTATGCGAAAAAATCTTGCCGGGGAGAAACCCCCCCGAAGCGTGGATATAGAAGTGCGTGAGACGAGTCCAACGACGGAGGGAGAGACAACGTCAGCGGGGAGTGCGCCGCCCTACTCGTCGTCCTCTCCTTCGTTGATCTCGCCGGCCTCGAGGTCGTCGAGAGCGTTGCTGACCATCGCCTCGTAGGCATCGAGGTCAGGGTCGTAGAGGTCGACCGCCATCGCATCGTAGTTGCGCTCGTCGTCGTTCTCGGTGGGGTCGTCGGGGTCGAACGCCTCGAGCCGTGCCTTCGTCTGCTCGGCGGTTTCCGCGACCCACGCGTCCCGACCCTCACCGTCGACAATGTTGATCGACTCGGGACGGATGGAGACGTTGACGTCACCGTCGTCGGTCTCGTAGGTGCGCGCCTTGCCGACCACTGCGACGTACGCCGGGGCTTCCGCGTTCCGTAGGACGCTGGCAGCCTCGGGCTGGTACTGCCCAGCGTAGGCGAAGAACGTCCCGGTCGGGCCCACGATGCGGGCCTGCCAGTACTCGGAGTCGTTGCCGACGTCCGTCGTCTCGGTCAGCGTTCCGATCACGAAGACGCGATTGGCCTTCTCACCCGACGGCAGCAGCGAGTATACAGGCGCACGGTCTTCGTCGGATTCGGTGAAGGTGCTCGTTGCGTTGTTGAACTCCTCGGCGAAGACGCGCTTGGCGACCTCGCGGTCACCGTTCGCTGCGCTGCCGGGCGAGACAGCGTCTTCGGAGAGCGTGTTGCCCTCCTCGCAGTCGTTAACGACGAGGTAGTTGCCGATGACCGGCCCTGAGACCGTGTAGGAATGTCCGAGGATCTCCTCCTCGACGGCATCGGCGACGACGCTCGTGTCGAGAGCGTCCATCGCCATCTGCTTGGCCTCCTCGATGGTGATGCCGGTGAGATCCTCGGTGGCTTCCTGATTGAAGAGGACGTCGTAGGCCGTCTGGCCGTCGTCGATGACCGCCTTCACGCGGAGATCGAACTCGCCGTCGACCTCGCCGTGTTCGGAGCAGCGCCCGTTCTGGAGAACGCGCGTGCAGTCCTCGCCGGGACATCGCTTGACGAGGCCGCTTCCGGGTTGGACAGCCACGACTGCGCCAGCGGCCTCGACATCGGTCGAGCCGACTTCGAGGTCGGCGGCGTCCTCGTCGTCGACGGGAACGATGTCGGACGCGGAGTTGACCTGGACGCTGAGTCGGTCCTGGTACTCGTCGGAGACGACGTTCTCGAATCGGTACACGCCATCTTCCTCGATGGTCGGTGCGTCGGCGGACTCCCACACGGTCACCTTGATGGTGCCGGTCTCGTCACCGATGAGGCCGACTTGAGCGATGGAGTCGACGTCGTTGTCCCAGAGCTGGACGACCTTCGCCGTGACCGAGAGCCACTCGTTCGGACCCTCGACGGTCGCGATCTCGCGCTCGTCGGCCGGACCGCTGGAACCGCTCTGACCGTCTAAATCGTCGTAGTCGAGTCCGTACGCGTCGAGGAAGTAGTTCCGCGTGGTGCGGACGGCCTCGTCCTTCGGGACGCGGTATTCGTCGACGAGCATCGAGAATCGCTCGGCGATCTCTGCTTCGTCTACTTCGACGTCGTCCGGGAATTGGTCAGCGAGCTCTGCCGCTTCGTCGGGAATGGAATTAGCTACTGCCATCGTTGGTCACTCCGATTCGCGTTCGGGAATCGGCTGGTGGGACGTCTCGAGTCAGGTCGACGCCCTGCGCGCCTTCCTGCTCACGCCCCTGCACCCCAATCCGGGGGAAATAAACCGCCGTTGCGACGGGAACGCGGGTGGTGGGTGTCGCCACGCGCGCCGGGGTTCGGCTCATTACCTGCATAGTCGTGAGTCCCCCTTCACCCCCCGCGGGGGGATAAACCGCGTGCGGTGCGTTCGGTCGTTGGTCAGAGGCGATGCTCGGCCAGCCTCCGGCGAGCGGTGCGGATCGTCGAGGCGAGACGGGCGACAATCCGTGTCCTCCAAATGCGTCTGTAGGTAGAGGCGGCGGTGCCGTCATCTGTCTCCCGCGAATCGGCGTCAAGGATATCTGAGTCGTCGGGGCCAGGGTGGGCGCGGTCGGATGTGGACGACCACTCGTGGTCGTCAAGACTGGGGATCGCGGCCGCGACCTCAGCATCGGTTGCACCCGTTGGAACGCCCGTTGCCGAGTCGAGGCCAGAGTCGGGATCGGCCGGGTCCGCGGGGTCGTACTTCCGGCGGACGACAGCAGAGGCGTCCTCAAGAGGGACACTCCAGTTGGCGAGGAATTCGAGATCCTCGACGACCGCGTCACGGGTCGGCGGCGTCTCAGTCGTCCGAGCGAGATGGGTGACGAGGTACTCCGCCACTCCCTCGCGGGACGCAGTGAGGTACTGCCGAGTGGCTGTCTGTGCACGATCTACAGAGAGGCCGTAGTCCGCGACGAGTCGCTGCATATGCTGGTCGACGATGTCCTCGGACGCGACGTCAGCCGGAAGGTCGTTCATCAGCTCGTTGACCGCCCGTTCGATGCGAAGCGTCCGTTCGGTCATCGATCTTCACCTGCCTTCCCAGGCCACCAGTCGTCGTCCTCGATCGTCGGTGGCTCGTAGAGCCCCGGTTCGCGGGGTCGCCGACGGAAGTCGGACAGCTGTGCTTGACGCGGTCGCGATCGCTCACGGGGAGCTGCTGCGCTGGACATCTGTGAAGTCACCTCACCCCCTGTTGGGAGGGACAAACTCACGTCGGTCGCCACGGGTGATGGCGTCGCCGAGCGCCCCCACGGGCCACGCGGTGCTGTCGAGGTTGTGGCTGCGCGCGCAGCGACGCTCGCGTCGCGAGCACGGAGCGGTGGGCGGGGCGGTGGGTAGTGGGTGCCGGGAGCCACACACTAACCAGCCGGTTGCGATGCCTACCTGAGGACTACTCGCGGCACACGCAAAAAAGCGGCCGAGCGATGGCCTACTCGTCGTCCCGCCGTCCGAGCGTGACCTCGATCGCCCGCTCCATATCGATGTGGTTGATCCACGCGTGCTGGTCGCTATCGGCCGACCACGGAGCGATTGTCGGATCATCCGACTGCCGCTTCCGCCGCGTCATCGGGCCGTCACCCCGGTCGAGGATGGTGAGGTCCGTATCACCGACGACTGCCAGGGTCGCATCACCCTTGTAGGCGTTGACACGCACCCGCTCCGCCCGAATCCGGTCGCCCACCGCGAGCGTCGGCTTGTCACCCGCCGCGAACCAGACCGTGAACTTCGCCGTGTCGCCGGCCTCGTCTTGCACCAGTCCCACCTGGTACTGCGACCGATGCTTCGGCGTCCACAGCGTGGTCACCTCCACCTCGACCGTCGTCTCCCACTGCTCGTAGGGATCGATCGACCCGATGGGCTGCTTGATCTCGAACATCCGCTCGAGTGTCTCCTTGACGGCGATCGTCGCGTTCATCACGTCCGACCCGTCCTGGATGTGCCGGGCGATGCACTTCCCGAACGTCGCTCTGGACATCGCTGCTTCGCCTTGGAAGTGCTCGGCCAGCCGCGCCGCGCCCTTGTTCACCTGGGCGAGCGTCTCCTGGTCAAGTGACGCCCGCGGGTCAGGGCCGTCACTCACGGACGTCGTCGTGACCGGTTCGTCGTCTGCCGGATCAACGCGCTTGACGCCGACCGTCTCTGCCGGCGGGCCCTCCCACGGGTCGTCGCTCTCTGAGACGGAGTGGCGAATCGGCACCCGCGTCCGCATATCGTCTCGCGACCGCGCCGCTCGGTCGATGCCCGCCACCTCTGCCGCGATCGCCTTCGCGCGGTTCCGCTCATCGGCCTCGAACTCGCCGCGCATTCGCTCTTCAGTCGCTAGCGTGTAGTGCTCCGGGGACACCTCCGCGAACGGCGCTTGCAGGTCGCGTCGAGGCTCGGGGATGTCCATTTCCGCGAGTGCCTGCTCCCAGTAGACCCCAGTGGAGACACCACGCACCAGCTCGCCGACATCGCCCTCAACGACGTCGCCCAACTGCTGGCCGTGCATCACTGCCTGAACATCCGCGTAGGTGCCACCTGCGCGGCCGGTCATCTCGCGCCTGTGGGGGAGCCCCGTCTCGTCATCTTGGTCGTCCTCGTCCGACGTTTCGTGCTGTGAGGCAGCCGCCCGGTACTGCGCGTCCATCCGCGCCGAGCGTTCTCGCGCATAGTTTCCAGGAACGAGTTCCTGCCCCCGGCTGTCCTCGACCGGTTCGTCGTTCGGGGTCGGGGGGCGTTTGTCGATGTCCACACCGACCACGTTATCGCCGTTCTCCAGATGGGGACTGCTGTAGAGCAGATCCATCTCGAGTTCGTCGTACTTGTCAGGCTGTCCAACCGCCGATGGGCTTTTTTGCCCTGAGTTGAAACTAGACATTGCTGTTTCACGGGGAGTGATCCCCTGTTGGGCGCGCTCCACCGCGCCCGCCTTCTGACCGCCGACCGACGGGTGTATTCGTACACCCTTCACCCCGCGGAGGGGCGAACAAACCCACCGCGGGGCGCGCCTGAGCGGCCGACGTTCCGCACGCCGACCGCCCGGCGCCGCCTGCCGACGGCCCGACGCCCTGTCACGGGCTACCTGACTCTATGATTTCAATCCCCCTCAACAGTTGGAAGGGACTGTGCGTCTTGGCCGCTGGCGCGGCCGATTTCGGGAGAAGGGACCCGCGGCGCACCGACCGGATGCGCCGCGGGTAGTGTCTGCCGGAATCGAGGCCCGCGCCCAGCGCCACAAGCTGGAAGGCGTCCGGCGGGTGCACCCCTGACGCGGGCGCGTTCGGGAGAAGGGACCCGCCGAAGGCGGGTAGTGTCTGCCGAAGGCGGCCGCGATCAGGGGAATGCACGCGCCAGAGGCATCCGGCAAGTGGTCTCCCCAAGACGTGCAGTTCATATCCGACAAGTGGGGGGGATGGTTTCCTCTTAAGCGTTCCTTCCGACACGGCGAGAGGTACTGAGGCGGCCGATTCCGTGGAGAAGGGGCCCGCGCGAAGCGCGGGAAGTATCTCCGCGGAATCGCGGCCCGCGTCAGGGCCTCGAGCTTGTCGGAACGACGGCGCTCGCGCGTGTGTGATAGCGCGAGCGCCGTCGGGTACCGGCAGGGGAGCCGGCTGCCGTCGTGAGCTGGCCGATGTCAGTGGAAGGGACCCGCGCGAACGTGTGAGCGCGGGTAGGGTCCGCTGAGATCGTGCCAGGTCAGGAACGGCACGGCGGCTTCCCCCGCCCGTCCCGTGGACGCTTAAGAGGAAAGAAATTAATTTTTGCTCGGCGGCTTCTGGCGGGTGGCCCGTACCGCCAGAACGAAGCCCGGTGCGGGGCCCTGCCCGCCGAGGTACGGGAGTCGCGAACCCGGCAGATGCGGCCGATGAACAACGTGAACCAGCCGCGCACGGCCGATTCCGGGAGAAGGGACCCGCCGAAGGCGGGTAGTGTCTGCCGGAATCGAGGTCCGGGTGCGGGTCGGTGAACGCAGATGAATCGGCCGCATATGGCCGGGCTGAGTCGTGCGTCGCCGCGCGCTGAACCGGTCGATTTCGTGTGGAAGGGGCCCGCGCGAGCTTGCGAGCGCGGGAAGGTATCCGCGCGAAATCGTGACCCGGTCCGGTTCAGCGTGCTGGCGACGTATGACTCAGGCGAACGGAGTGAGCGACGCGATCTCCCGTGCCTTTGGCTCGGCAGGCCCCGTGCCCGGCTTCGCCCCGACTCGCCGGGAGGCCGACAGAGGCGCCCGATTTCCGTGGAAGGGACCCGCCCCGGTGGGGGCGGGTAGGGTCCGCGGAAATCGCTGGTGGCTCCGGCGGCCCCTCCCGGTGAGTGCGCGGCGCGCGCTACTGCACGCGCCAGCGCAAGGGGGGCGACCGAGTGAGGAAACCTGGTCGTAGCACGACCCGATGTCTCCCGAGGCCGCCGAATCCGCTCGATGAGCGGTGTTACGAGGCGCCGTCGCGGACTGGAAGGGACCCGCGAGCGGGTTGCGCTCGCGGGTAGGGTCCGGTTCGCGTCGGTGTCTCGTGACCGCGCAATCCGCGGACTTCGGCGGGTGAGTGGACGACATCGGCTCCCACGGACTGGCCGGTGAGGCGGCCGATTTCGGGGAAAGCTACGCGATTCCCCGAAATCGTGGCCCGCCGTCAGCGGCCAGAGCGTGTGGAGCAGGTCCCGGAAATCAGCCGCCGCTACGACGCGGTCCTAATTCACCCACGGAGACCGTCCGACGAGCTCTGCTCGTCGCGGCGGTCTCGATCCAAAGCGCGCGCGACCCCGACGCGCGCGGCACCCTTCTCGAGACACACCGATTGGGCATCCATACGCGCCAGAGCAGCGAGCCGACGGCCGTCACGCCGGAACGCGGTGGCGACAGCGACCACTCGGCCGCCGAGGCCACACCACTATGCTCTATCGACAGCCCACGGCGTCTCACGACGGCGCGACCCCCCGCCTCGAGTACAGCCGACAGCCCCTCGCGAAGTCGACGTCACCGTGCCCAATCCTCACGCTGAGAACGAACCACGAGGCGAGAGCCGCGATACGCAGCACGTCCCTAGCCTGTTTGAGATACGCACCCTGACGTCCCCGTGCGATAGCCAGCAGACCCTAGTGTAGGCACCACCGCGACACGACCATCCACTCCCACTCGCTCGTACGCAAAGCCGTATGTTCCCCACGCGCGCTCGATGCTACACCTCGACGCCACCCACCAGCTCCTACGTTACGACAGGCCGCGCTCTCCACGCGACACACAACGGCTATTCACCTCGGCTTCGGCTACCGACTTCTCCACAATCTGATACGCATCAGACACTCGTCTTCGACGACCGCCCAGGGGGCCAGCCTGTACCCGCTGCCAGGGTACCCGCTCGCCGGAACACATCGGTACCCCCCTTTCACACGAATCTGCCCCCTCTATACTAGTGGGAAAGGGGGTGTTCCAGTTTCTCAATAGCCGGGGATAATCACTAGACTGCGTAGCGTTCCAGTTTCGAGAGTGCGGAGAGTCGCTCGAAGGGTGTTCTGAGCACGGAGTTGACTATAGGCCCGAAATCGCAAGACTGCGCGGAGTTCCAGTTTATCGAGATGCTGGTGTGTGGTGGTGCGTAGATGTGTCCAGGTTTCCGGTGAAAACCGCAAGACTGCACGGTGTTCCAGTTTGCAAAAGGATCCGGTCCTTTCGGGAGTGTATGCTAATGATTGACGTTCCAGTTTACCATCCCGACGCTATATGGTGATTTTGTGAGTCCTCAGAGATTCGCGTTCCGATTTACCGTTCCAGTATTGTATTACCGTTCCGTCCGGTGGTTTATCCAAAATATGCTATTCAGTAATAGTTCTAGAAAATCGAGGATTAAGGGACACCGTCAGAAGGGAAATTATCGGAAATATCAGTTTGAGTTCATAGTATTAGACGGGAGATCGAGGCGGTAGACTGAGAGAGAAAATCAAGAGGCTACTCGCGCCACTCGAGGTGCGTATAGCACCGCGTAGGCGACCCGTCGATCCGCCGGCGTTTCCGTTCGACCGAGACGCCGAACAGCACCGCACCCCAGATTTGGAGGAACCGTTTGAACGTCACACTCGAACCTCGGTCAGGGAGAGACTCGAATCCCCAGTCGGTGACGGTGTCGACGTATTCGTCATAGGTTTCCGAACTCGGAAGCGCTCCGTCAGGGTCGGACGTGAGCTGGTTCGCAATGAACGCCGCACCACCTGCCGACTGCTCGGGCGCTGCTTCCGTCAAGAACGACGTGTCTTCTTCTGTGGGATCAACCATCTTCACACCCAATATAACGGTTCGAGTGCTGTCTTCGTTTCCACCTGACGTTGAGACAATATTGAATCCCTCTTCGAGGGCACTGATGACGTCGCGATCGATGTCGAAGAGGTCTCCGTCGATTCCGGTGTCCGTGTCGAACGCATCGAAGAGGGAATCGATCGTTTCTGCGAACTCGTCCTCTGATTCTGGTGAGACGAGGTTGTGCGTGCTCGCGAATTCCTGACAACGGTCGAAGGCGATATCCACGTCCACGACGTTGTTCGGTGCAGGACGGAGGTAAGCCGCGATGAACGCGGCGGTAGCTGCTTTCCCCTCATCCTGGAGTGGTTCGGAAGTATCGTCTGTCTCTCCCTCCTCGGACTGCGTTGTGTCAGTATCATCGCCGTCAAGCTCTTCGTCCTTGTTGTCGGATGGCTCGGGAGTGGATTCGTCTGGTGCCTCGTCCGTCGATGATGACGCGCCAGTGTCTTCCTCATCCACTTCAGAGTCTTGTGCTTCGTCGGTCGAGACTTCGTCTTCGTGAGTCCTCTCGGGTGCCGTTCCAGGGCCAGCGGACGCCGGCTTGAGTTCGCCCGTCTGAATCGCTTCGATGAGGTCCTCGACGGGCCGAAGCGTCCCCATCTCCTCGTCGCCCGAGGTCCGATGATCGAACCAGGCAATACGTGCCTGTGCGTCGTCGCCGGCGCGGGGCAGCTCGTATCGGACGAGGATGGCATATGCGGTTTCCGGATAGTCCGGGTGCCGGAACTTGATGTCGGGTACGAATGGCTTGTTGACGCGGACCCAATCCTCACGGAACCGCTCTTCCGTCTCGTACTTGTACGTCTGCTCGCTTCCCGGAGTCTCAACGATGTAGCGAGCTGACTCGTTTGCACTTCCCGGGGGACAGGTAGCCCGGTACGGGATGCTCGAAGGAGTGAGGTTCTGGAAGTCACCGGGGGCGATACGGAGGTGAATATCCTCGTCGTCGGGGTGGCCGATGTCGTCGGCAGTCGGGTCGACGAGGAGGCAATCGTTCGAGTCGGGGTCCGGGTCGCGAATCCAGATTGACGTGCCTGCGCCCTCTTCGATCGATCGGGGGACGACAGCGGTGACACCGCCGTCGCGGGCGCCGCCGTCGAATTCGATTGGCGTGTTCGATTGCGAGTAGAACCGGCGACCCGACCACTGAGTGTTCATCGGATCACGGAGGATGTTCGATAATGCGGTTGCAGGTCCAAGGTCGGGGCACCCCGCGTCTTCGTCCCACGGCGTTTCGGCGACGAAGATGGGGAGGCGACATTCGCCACTCTTCGTAGTAGTGTTAAGCGCCTTCTTGAGGTTACGGAGTTTCTTCGTGGGGTGTCGACGTGGGTCGGTCTCCTCTTCGACTGTGCATGAGATGATGTCGTCAGCGAAGCACTCCGTAGGCTCGCTGGCGAAGACTGTGAGGACGGCGTCCGGGATGTCCCCGGTGTCTTGGTCGATGATCCGGCCACTGACTCGGGTGGGGACTGCGTCTTCGAGTGCCGTCATAGCGTCTCGAAGGCCGGTATCGTGAGTATCGGTCCCAGCGGTTGCGACCCAGCCAGTCGAAAACACGTTTTCGAGAAGGAGACGAGCACCCTCGGGAGTCAACCGAATGGCGTAGCCCTCGTCGCCGGGGACGTCGTCACGGTGCTTCGCGAGTTCAATCTCGAAGATACCGTCTGTTTCCGGGATGGGAGTGTCGCCAGCGACGCCCCGATGGGTCATAATGGTGCCTAACGCCTCGATCTCATCGGCGCACGCCTTGAGCGAGGGGAGGGCATCGCGGCGACGATTACGTTCTCCCTCGTTGAGGCCCTCTGTGGCGAGGACTTTCTCGACTTCGAGGCGAAGCCGGCGGTACATCTCGTCAAGGCGCACCCAGCGGTACGTTCCGGGTCGTGGTTCCTCCCCATCGAACGGGTCGATCCCAACAGAATTTCTCTCACTGGTCCGGCGGCGTTCGATCGCCGCGGACACACTCTCGTTATCCACAGTGGCGCTTTGCTGTTCGGGAGACGATTTGTCTGCTGGCGCAGTTTCGGACTCCGTGTCGAGACGATCACGAACCGCAGTCGGTGGCCAGTTCCCGGTATCCCGTGCGAGATCGATGAGTTCCTGAATCCGGGCCACTTCATCCTCGGTGAGGATACCTTGGTTGAGGAGAGTCGCGACACGGCTGTTGAGCGCACGGGCCTGGATGGATTCCTCGTCTTTCCGGTACGTCGGGAGGTCGGTGTGAATCGCCCATTCTTCTGGGGAAAGCGACTTCCCCTTCTCGAGGAGGTCGGTAAGCTCCTCCCACTCGTCAGTCGTCATACTGCCCTTCAGGACGTGATGAAGACTGGACGCAGGGCCTGAGCTCTCAGCGGCCGAGGGAGGAGTCTGGCGCTCGGTATTGGATTGGGTGAGCTCGGTCTTCGCCTCATCCCACTGGTCGCGAGCCCACCCACCTGAGTCGAACAGCGTATCTGGCTGCTCGCTCGTAGTGGATGGAGAATCGTTCTCGCGACTGGTAGATACCGATTCAGCTGTGTATTCATCGGGTCCTGCATCGTCCGATAGGACATCTATCGCGCTGACTTCCTCAGCCGGGGAGTCCTCTATCGTCGAATCATTATTTGGTTCAACTGGGTCTTCGAGGTCAGGGAGCTTGCTGTCGGTGTTGGAGACGCTGTGCAGAGTTTCTTCACCGAGCCCGTTGGGTGGGTCACGAGCGACTATCCAAGTCGCCCACGCGAGGACAACCGGGAGGAGTGGGTCGTCTATTGTGAGATGGTGGGCGAGTTCGGGGATGTTGAGAATCGCCCGGTTACGGACAGCCGATTCTGACTCGTCGTCGGGGATTCCGTACTCTTCGTTCGTCTGGTCGATGACATCGGCGCGAACCTCTCGGAAGGCCTCCTCGAAATCTTCGCGAGAATCGTATCCTTCGGGGGCTTCCTCGGCATCCTGATGCCAGTTCGGAAGGGGAATGCGGGCGATTTCGATGGTCTGAGACCGTGTTCCTTCGGAAGGTGTCGGATACTGGACGAGCCGGTGGTCGACGGGGAGATCGCGGACGTGATCCATGAAGTCCTCGACCTCGAGGTCGGCCGGACAAAGCGCCTTTGCCTGCTGACGCGTGATTTCACCGGCACGCACGACGGTCGTCTGAATATTACCGATGATCTCGGCGTACGTCGGGTCGTCGCCAACACTGTTGTCGGTGTCGGCGTCGAAGAGCTGGTCGGGCGTCTGGACGGCAAGTGAGAGGGAGACAGAGTGGTTGCGGGCGACGGCGATCATCTTTGCAAGGTCATCCGGCTCGACGAGGCGGCCGGCCTCGTCGATGAAGACGCTGACGTAGTAATCGTCCGCAGTTGCCTCCTCTTTGAGGAAGGACTTGTAGAGTTCGAGTTCGTACTGCATTAGGAGTTCGTGTGTAAGGACGAAGTCACGCTGGGCGTCCGGATCGAGATCCTCAACGTCGAAAATGAGGACGTCGTTCTGGCGATCGCCAGAAAGGAAGTCGGCAAAGGAGAACCGCCGGGTCGTGTTATTGAAGAGGGGCGCGAGACGGGCGTCCGTCGTAAGCGCGTTCAAACGGTTGGTGACACCGCCGAGGATCTGCTGGGCGGTGTGCTGTTGATTGTTGAACGGCGTCTCCATATTCCGCTTGACTGCGTGCGAGCCCGGATCAGGCAGTAAATCCTTAGGATTGATCGGAATATCCGGATCCATCAACCTCGTCAGTTCGGTGACCTGCTGGGTCTGCTCTTGGAGCTGCCAGAGGGGATAGACGTTCGGGCTGGCGTCGTACCCCCAGCGGAACGGCATCACGGTGGGCTGTCGAGATCTTGAATCGTCCTCGTTTTCATCGTTGGAGCGATTTCCGCCGCTCACGAGGTCGTCGGCAGTTGGGAGCGTGTTATTGCTGGTATCACCGCCTTTCCGCTTGTACGCAGGCGTGCCATCGACGCCTGTCGGATATGTGTGTGGTGAAAAGCCAGCCGTCCCGAGGGCCCGAAGGACATCACGAGACACGCGGGCGTTCTGGAAGTCGCTCTCACCCATCAGAAGTTCGGCTATCTTCCGGACAGTCTGCATAACCTGTGAGCCGTGTGTCTCCCAGCTGGTGTCCTTGGAAGCGATATCAGGGCGCTGGGGAGAGGTGTCGTCGGTCGCGACGCTCTCTGCAGCCTGGGGGTTGCCGTGGGCGTCGTCAGCCTGTTGGGCGGGTCGTGTGTCGAAGACCGTTAGTCCGGGGAGGACCTCAGGCATATCGAACCAGTGGACGTGCTCGCGCACCCAGTCTCCGCCGAATTCATCCAAGAGACCGCGCACAGCAAGTTCACCGACGTTTGCGCCGGGGCCGGCGTAGATGATAATGGGGCCGTTCGTGGCCTTCCGACGCTCGACGATCTCGTGAGCTTGGTCGACAGACTTCCCGGAGCCGGGGAGCCCTTGGTGGAGGATCGACCGGTCCATATAGTCCGTGCGATGTTTGACGGGACGAGTGAGGTCGCTAGCGTGGAGACGATCGAACGCATAGCCGAGCGTGGCCCCGTCAATGTCCGTACCGATGATTTCGTTGTCCTCGGCAGGAGAGAGTTCAGAGAGTGGGGCTGTGTGGGAGAGTTGGCGTTCCATATGGGCTGCGAGGTCGTCCGAGACAGCGCTGGTACTCGGGAGTGCTGTGAACGAAGGGAGTTCGTCGGCGGCGGCGAGGACGATCGGCCAGCGGCGACGGAGAGAGTAGTGTAGGCCGAATGTGGGTGCCCTACCAGCATACTCCTGAGCGCGGTGAAAACGGTACGAGTCACGGAGCTGTCCGAGCGTATGTCTCCGCCACCCAAACTGCCGTGCCCACTTTGCGAGGCGGCTGTTCTCTGGTGGTTCAGTGAGCTTGTTGAACTCGCCGTCAGCAGCAGTCGCCCACGTTTTTGCGAGCCGCCAGGCGTCGTCGCGAGCCGTAGTCCGCTGGCTGGCTGCGGCTTTAGCGAGCGTCTCGGGAGTCACTCGGAGAGTGTCACCTCGACTCGCTAAGGTCTCGATGTCGGTGTCGGAACCAGATAGATCGGCAGTACTGTCTATCTCGTTGAGATCGGGCTGTTCTTCGGTGAAGACGCCCCCGTCACTCGCCGTATTTGTCGAGGCAGAGGTGGAGTCCTCGTCTGAATGGAAGAGGGGGGAGGGGACGGGGTGGGCCTCTGAGGAGGGTTCAACTGACCCTCCAGCAGTCTCTTCGAGGGCGTCGTTCAAGAAGGGTGTGGGTTGGGTGAAGACATCCATCGTGACTTTGAAACTCCGAGTCACACCCTTGTTCTGGAGTTCTTCGTTCCGTGTCCCTTCCGCGCTCGCGACTTCCCCACGGACCCGACTACTCTCTCGTTCTCGAGCAGCAGCCCGGTCTTCCTCGGTGGTATTCTCTCCCGAGCTTGGTGTCGCACGGCTACGCCCACGGCGGTTCGTTCGTTTGTCGAACTGGGTGCTTTCCTCACCCTCGATGACGTCGAGTTTCTGCCGAATGATGTCGCTGAGGTCGCCTGCGGATGTAATCCGGGCACGGAGTAGTGCAGGTTCGTCGGTCTCGAGGAGTGCATCGAGAGCGGCTTCCATCGGAGGGGCTTCTTCGGCAGCGGTTTCGTCGAAGACGTTGAGTCGCTGGAGGAAGTCCCAGCGGCGGGTTCCTCGGGAGCCGAGTGGATAGCTCACGGGCGCTTCCGGGCAGACCGCAGTGAACTGATCCTCAAGATGCTCTCGGAAGTACCGTTGAGGAATCGCCTCGGCTGCAGCTGCGCGTTCGCTCGGTGTGGGCGTGTCCTCGCCGATAGTCCGCCCACCGTCTGTCGCGGCGTCCGATGATTGCGCGTTACTCCAAGGGAACGTCGCTGATGGGGGCGCATCATTCCCGAGAAGATGCTTGCACCGCCGGTACGGCCGGGCCCGGAGGAGTCGCTGGAGCGTCGTCGAGACGGGCGTGACGTCGTAGTCGGGACCACCGAAGGCTTGTCGTACCCAGTTGTGCTTCGTCCGGTCGAGCGTGCTCGTCTGGCCATCCTCGATGAAGTGGATTAGAACCTCGATTGCGAGTCGGGTGCCATCGCCTTCAGTAGTTTGAAGCTCGCTTTCTTCTCCTCCGATCTCGGGGTCATGAGGTGCCGATCGGATGATGACTTCCAGCCCGTCAGTGAGATTGGGTAGACCTTCGATCTGTTTAGTGATTGTCTCCGGTGAGGCCGGTTGATCGGAGGCCGTAATGCGGTACCAGAGGTCGTCTCCTGGTCGCGGTGGTTCATCCTCATCGAGTTCGTACACGGCTGGTGCATCGAGAGGATCAAGGAGGCGCTTGCTCTTCGCATACGTTGTCTCCGAGACGGCGGCATCAGCTGCGCTACTGGCGCGTGCGTGAGCGGGTGGTGCGATATACGACCACGTGCTGGAGTCTTCGTCGGTGACGTAGTCTGTGATCGTACGGTCGACACGGTGAAACCCTTCGCGGATTGCCCAGCCAGTCATCGCTGCGAACGCGTGAGCATAGACGTTGAGGGTGCGACGGAATCGGAAGAATTTGATTTGTGTTCGCCGGATCGTTCCGATGCCAATAGTGTCGGCCACCCAGACGATCGCGCGGACGAATCGAGACCAGACCGCAAGCATCGCCGTCCACGTCCGCCGCATCCGCCGTGCGACTCCGAGAAGGAGGAACACGACGAGAGACGTGAAGATGACAATCCCTGCGATAATGGGATTCTTGAAGCTCCAAATGAGGAGCCCACCGATGAACTCCTGCACTCCACTCATCCATCCACGAAATTGATTTACGGCGTCGACGATCCCACTAAGATACGGAGCATACCAAGCGGGGCTTGAACTCGGCTTGGCCGTAGCCTCCGAGTCTCCTCCGTTTGAGCCGCCTCCTGCAGTTGTGTTGGTTGTGGTGGTCGTGGATGATTCTGAGTCCGGGCGCCAGCCCTGATCCCACTGAACGGCGTAGTAGTTGAGGAGGGCCATCCGGAGTTCGTTCACCGTTGCGTTATGAGTTGCCGCGAATCGGACGGCGCGAGCTTCCTCCGGAAACACGGAGAGAGATTGAGTGGTCTCGTACTCGTGAACTGTTTCGTTCGTGAGTGGGTAGAGCTTGAGCTTCGGGGTTTGCTCAATCTGTTCCTCTGACGGCATCCACCAGTCGGGGTATTGCTCCGTACGATAGTATCGGAAGAGCCAATCCTCGATGGTTTCAGCCGACTCTCCGTTCTTCGCAGCTTCCCGGGCCTGTGTTGCGTCTTCTGGGAAGATCGAGAGATCCTGATGCTGCTGGTAGAGATGAACTTGGATACACGCGTAGTGTTCCGTCCATCCGTACGAGTTATTGTTCTGAGTTTGGCACGGCGAGGTTGTATTCGTGGATTGCAGCGAAGTAGAAGAGAGGTCCTGGCTCTCTGTGGTACTCGTGGAGTCAGCGGGGTGTGCTGCGAGAGCTGGGCCAGTGGCCGCCGTGAGTAGGATACCGATGACGCTCAGGGTCAACAGAACACCGTACAGGGGACGGCGATTCCTCGGGCGGCCTAAGCGAGTGGATCGAGACGTCTGGGTCGGCTCTACCGACCGCGACGAATGCGAAGTACGATCTGTCCTTGCATCGGGCGGCGACTGGGTATGGTCATCGGTGAGCGGGGCCGGCGAGAGCCAAGCTCGAGTGAAGGCTGGGAGCGTCGGCATAGCCAGTAGTGACCTCTACAGATATTTCATCTGCTCAGCGTAAAATACTATTCGGGAGTTTGGGGCCGGTCGATTGCTCGCTCAGTCGATGCGCTGATGTCTCCTAAGCAATCGTTTTCATAGCCAGTGGGTCGAGGGACTGGAGTTCCCCCGGACAATTTTTGGGTTCAGATAGCATGATCTACGGTAAAAGATGCCCTCGAATGGCGACTCAAGCCCCTGTCCACGGTGGCGACGAGTCCTATCCGAGGCTCGTTCGTCGCTTGCGTGGCTACCTTCGCCGGTCGATACGTTGGTCTGGTGGGGGTTGGGTGTATTTCTTACTGCCCCTATAGTGGCGGGCTTCAGTTATGTTCTGGTCAGATTCGTGTTTAGGGTTACATCGGCGACGGCGCTGCTCTTCGTCGGGGTGACGGTCCCGATGCTTATCGCAGTGGCACTTGGCTGGCAGATCGGTGCTGCGGTAAACCGTTACGATGAGTATAGGTTGAACCGCGAAGAGGCATCGGCGTCGACGGAATCATCGGAAAACACGGATCAAACCGCCTCGGAAGAATATGAAGTGTCCGAAGGCTTTCGGTGGGTCTCTTGGCTTCCAGATCACTTGAACAACTTCTTCGTGCTGTTCTTAGGGGGGTCTATCGTCAGTGGTGGATTCACCACTCTGGTCTGGGTGTTCTTTGTTAGACTAACGCCAGAATATCCGATGCCCTCACCGAATGTCGTCGTCAAAGGACTCTTTCCGATGCTCATCCTTGCGAGCTATTTCGGGTGTTTGGCGGTGACAGGTGCGCCGTTCATCTCGATGTTTTGGAGGGAGACGACAAGTCATCTTGAGACGCCGGAGGCGCGCCACGATCACGCTCTCCGGGTTGCGTTGGTCGTTGGTGGACTCTTTATATTAGTTGTAGCACCGTGGACGGCGCTGCCGATTCCATCTGAGCTCAGAATGCCGGTGACCTGGGCGCTCACGTTCACCTACCTGTTCTTCGCAATCACGCTCTTGCCGTTTCTGAATATGGCGCGGCCGCTCACACCTGAAGAATACGCAGCGATCGTACCAGAGGAGATCGATGCTGACCCCCACACGTCGATTTGGGTTGCTACGGTGGGGCTTCGTTCGACGGCGATGGCGGCGGGTGTCTGGCCCTTTCGCCGGGTCTTCGTTGGCGAGACCCTCCTCGAAGATGACAGTATTTCTCCAGAATCACTCCACGCAATCCTCCACCACGAGCACGGGCATCACGTTCTTGGACATCTTCGCCTCGCTGCTGGGGCCGGATTGATTTTCTTCGGTGGTGTCGGTGGGATACTTGCGGTTGTTTCGCCATCGATGCAGACACTCGGTGTGGTGATGGGCATTCTCGCGTTCGGGTTCCGATTCGGCCTCGTACGGTGGGTTCGCCGAGCTGAGTTGGCTGCCGACGAATACGAACGACAACGGGTGGGAAGTGAGACCGCGATAACCGCATTGCAGTCGGTTGCCGATCTCCGAGCGAGGGAGAGTTCGAAAAAGACGGAGACGTCGTCCCTTCCATGGGGGGCTCCGTTTGTTATCGAGTGGTTCTTTCGAGTGCACCCCTCAGTCGAGGACAGGATTGCGGTACTCCGAGAGCGACAGGGGTGTGACAGCTCGCCTTAACAAGAGCGTGGTCACAGGTTGTAGTTACTGATGATGCCGAGAAGATGGGGGACGGCAAGGCGGCAGTCTGCCAGCGCCAATAATCGACTCAACGCCGTTACGTGGTGGGCGCACAAGTGCCGCCGGTCGCCCACTGGATGAGGTTAGCGATAGCGCCCCAAAGAAGGATGACGCCGGCGATCGCCACCGCGCCAACCATCAGCCGGAGGCCCCGCTTTTTCCAAGACTGGTTCCAGCCGTAGAAGTAGAGGATACCTCCGAGGACGAATCCTCCGGGCACGAGCGTCCATCCAAGGAGGAAGATGAAGTCGTTGATGTTGTGGATGGACTGGATGACTTCATTTGAGCTAACCTCAGTCCCATCTGGACAGTCTGCCTGCAAGATCACACTCATCTGCCGAGTCCAAATCGGCGCGGCCTGAGCCATCAGGTCGGCTTTTATGATCGCGAACTGTGCGCGGGCAGCCGTGAGGAGTCCAAGCCCACGTAGGCCACCAGGGAGGGCATCCGCGATGGCAAAAGCTGCGAGCTGGACACCGAGGAGTACGCTGGTCATATCTGTCTCCCGGTTAGTTTGAACCATGCTGGTCTAACACTTAACTCCACCGGGGGTACAGGCGAAAACCCACTCTCTCCGACTGTGCTGGTGGATTACAGGGGAGGTGTGAAATGACGAGAGGCAAGGTAGACAGAGAAAAGAGAATGGAAGGGTATTATTCGGAATTAGTGTCGTCAGCAGTGTCCCCAGAGGAGGGTGAGCCCCCACTTCCGTCTGTGATGGGGTCAGTTGGAGGCTCACTCGTTTCGCTGGGTGTCGTACTGGAGTCAGTAGTTTCCTTCTCAGCAGCTTCTTCGCCCAAACCACCGGCAGTCTCGGCGCTCTCCTCTGGTTGGGTGGTAGTCTGTTCACTGCGAGCGGTGGCAGCCTGCTGGCGACGCTGTTCAACCAACTGAGCGGTTGCGGCGGCCGTCTCAGGTTCAGTAAGGAGATCAACCGTGAGCTCGCTCGCGTGGATTTCGAGATGTCGACGCGCGATTCCGGTGACGCTCAGGAGACATTCACTGAAGTCGGATTCCTGTCCACGTGCAAAGCTCTGGATGGCCTCGACATCAGCTGGGGAGAGGTCGTAGTAGTCGATTACCTCGTCTGAAATTGATTCCTGGTAAAACAGCTGCTTGATGTCGCACTGGTCGTAGATCGCGCGTGGTGAGTGGACATCGTCAGTCTCCTGCATGAATTCTTCTGCAGTCTGGGAGATGAGCGTCAAGCCAGCGTTGAAGTGTCGGGAATGGCGGGTGAACAGGCCGATGAGCGAGCGGGCAGATTTCTGACTGAGCAGGTAGTGAACCTCCTCGAAGATGACCTCCATCCGACGGGAGTTCTCGCGAGCCCGCTGGTAGCTCCAATCAAGCATAACGTGCTGGAGGAGAGGGGCTTGATTGGTATCCTGGAAGGCACTCATATCGAAGACGATGAGCCGCTCGTCCTCGAGGTCGACGGTCGTCTTCCCAGAGAGGTTCGCAGCGACGCCACCTGGCTGGAAGGCTTCGAGCGAGCGGAGGAGGCTGTTGGCTTCGGACTTGAGGTTGCTGTCGTCCTTCGACTGAAGTCGGGAGGTGACTTCGTCGACGCGTTCATCGAGCTCGTCGCGTTCCTCACGGTGAAGATCGGTGGCGTCTCCCTGGTAGCTGACGAATTCAAGTGGGTCCTCACCATCAGCAAGGGCCTTGAGGATGTCGAGGACGTCTTCCATAGTGGGGTTTTCGCGTTCGTGGGTGCGGGGTTCGGAAGTGATACCGTACATAAGGTATGCAAGGTGGAAGACCTGCTGAATGAGGCCAGCACGTTCGGCGCTCAGGCTGTCGCCGCTCTGATCGTAGAACGTCCGCACCATCCCCGTCAAGGAACGGAGTTTGTCCTTATAGGGGTCTTCGGCCTCACCCGTACCGCGGTGGATTTCGAGCGGGTTGATTGTGACGTCGCCACCGAAGGTGACGACATCGCCACCGAGGGTCTCGAAGAAGTCGACAAAGTCGTCACCGGTGGGGTCGAATGCGATGGCGGTGAATTCAGGGTCGATGAGGAGACGGCGCCAGAGAGAAAGTTTCGCGGCGAACGTTTTTCCGGACCCGATCTTCCCAGTGATGACTTTAGAGAAGCCGGAGAGGCTGTATCGGTCGACGATGACAGGGTTTCCGGTCTCATCGAAGCCATAGAGGACACCGTCCTCGTGAGCGATGGCGGGCTCGACGAAGCCGAAGAGGGTGGCCGCCGCGTCGTGTTCCATAAGGTCCGTGTTCTGGATGGGGTCGGAGACGACAGGTGCGATCGCGTCTTGAGATTCAAGTTGGCGAAATTCAAGGGGAACGAGTTCGACGTCGCGGTCAGCCACGAGTTGCTGGACCTTCCGAGCGGTCTCTTCGAGTTCATCACGGGTACTGCCAGCGACTTCGATGTAGATACCGATGTCGTAGAGCCGAGTCGTCCCTTCGGTGAGGCGACGAAGGAGACGATCGAGTTCTTCTCGGCGGTTGAGGTCTTCGTGATAGTCTGTCGCGCCCTTTTCCTCCTTCCGAGAGAGGGCGATCTGGAGTTCGGTGAGACGGTCCTGGAGGGCACCGCGGATCGTTGTGGGATCGCGGGGAGAGTGATGGTAGCTGACGCGGACGTCAAGATTGGTCGTGGTGAGGTTGATAAGCCAGCCACCGAAGACACTCTCGGGAGCACTTGCGGGAGTGAGGATACGGACGAATTCGCCGTTCCGGTAGAGAGTGGTTGGATCTTCGGGGACGAT
The DNA here is from genome assembly GCF_059695585.1 of Halogranum roseipondis. Classification (NCBI taxonomy): domain Archaea; kingdom Methanobacteriati; phylum Methanobacteriota; class Halobacteria; order Halobacteriales; family Haloferacaceae; genus Halogranum; species Halogranum roseipondis. Next base: position 101,748 of record NZ_JBUEED010000004.1, on the reverse strand, counting down.
ACTTGGTGGGGCGACGCTCGCTTGGTCGATCTGGGCTTGGCTGTCGGCGTCTTGGATGAGTCCAAGGCGGAATTCGTCGGGGTCGGCGGCCTCGAAGTCGATGAGGCGGGCAACCTGTTCACGGATGTTTGCCCGACTCGTCTCCCGGCCTTCCTGTTCGAGGATGCTGACGGCGCGGTCGAAGGTTTCGTCGTCGATTTCCTCGAGGTTGACGTTGGCTGGATCTGTTCGGGCGGAGGTACCGGCACCAGGGATAGATCCAAAACTACCGGGAAGCCGAGAGAGAAGACGATTCAGAACGCCGCTGTTGGCCTCCGTCTCAGGTGCGCCTTTCATTGCGTTTGTAGATGGATGTTGAGCCGAACCAACAAATCGACGTGACGCAAGAATACCGAGACCGAGGAGGAGGGCGACGCCGACAGCGACGCCGACAAGAATGAATGGTGACGGAGCGTTCGGGCCGCCTTGGATCGCTCGCTGGATCGTCTGAATGATCTGTTGCACTTGCCCGGTAGCAGATGCTATTCCGAGTACCCAGGCTACTGGGACGCTACTCATGCTATCGTGGGATACGTAGTGCCTCGGTAAATGGTTTCGCCCGTTGATAGCTTTCCGCAAAGAAGGCGTTTCGACAAGTAGGTTGAGGGAGGGCAGCGAGTTACCCCACAAACTACAGAGATAATTCACTGGTGGGGTAACGCCGGCAGTGGTGCTACCTCAAGTGCCGCAGGAACAGTCGAGAAGATGGAAGAAGAGATGCTGGGATGGTCGGGAATCACTACGGCCGGCGAGGTGGGAGAACTTCCGCGTAAGATTTGGGAGAATACTCGTCGAGTGGTGAGTCGGCGTGGTTGTAGTAGCGGTAGAGGACGTCCAGAACGTCTGCCCTGTCGTCCATCACTTCGGTCTGAACACCGGTCCTGGGGAGTGCTTCGGCAAACTCGTGTTGCCGACTTCTAACTTCAGAAATACACTGTCGTTCGATGACGTCGTCGTCGGTATTCGAGCCGATCCGAGAACGAACTGAGGAGGTGACAGAATTGACACAGCCCACGATTCGCTGGAAGAGAGATCCCGAAACAACGTCTGTAGAGTGGCCATAGGACTGTTCTCGGACGTGCGAGCTTTCGACCCTAACGGCGATGTAGAAATCACGGACTTTGACTCGCCGGGTACCGACCGACTCGTTGAGCCAGTCGATATACGTCGACCGACCAAGCTGCATAATGTCTGGCGGATCCTCAGCCTCGTAGGCTGCACGTTCGATCTCCTCGAAGTGCGTCGTCAGGTCAAATTCACGAGGAAGGGCGAGCACTTGGAAGGGGTAAGAGATTCCACGGAGAACGTCAGCGTACGCGTTGATCGTAGACTGGCGTCCTTCATCGTCGAGGGAAAGCCAACTCGTCGGGGTGATGTGAACAAGGCCGACGTACGCAGGTTCCTCGTTGTCGCTCTCGGTGACTATAATGCCGTCTTCGCGAACGTACTCGAAAGCTAGTTGCGACTGCGTTGTTGTTTCTTCCTGCGTGAGCTGGTGGTAGTACTGGCTCGGGTCACGCTGTGGGCGTTCGCGAGAGTGCATCTGCCCGCCGTCAGTTACGATTTGCTGACCGCTGTTATCATCTGAGGCGGACTGCTGGGGGCCACTCGAGGACGAGGATTCTGGGTCCGGATCGCTGTTGTCGTCGGGGGATTCGGAATCCTCAGAATGGAAAGTGCGGATGTCGTCAAGGTGCTGTCCAGAAACGAGACCGCGTTCGACGGGTTGCCAGAGATAGCGATCCGGGCCCGCGATGTGTTTTGCAGCCCCGATGAGCCACTCGCGAGGGGTCTGACCGGCAGGTGTTCGCCAGAGAACGTACAAGCCGACGAGGAGACCGAGAATCCCGCTTCCGATAGTAAGTAGCCCACTGAACGAGGGCTCGAAGACGTTGTTGATACCGGACGCAAGGATGATACCAGCGAGTGGGACTACGCCGACTTCGAGATCGCTGACGCTGAGTCCGAAGAAGAGGCGATGCTCGAGTAACTGGCCGGCTACTGGGTACCGTTTCATGGGACGTCTTGTGTGAATACGTGTCGTGAATGCCTAAAAATTCTCTCCCCAATAGGGATTGAAGAGTACTTAGAAGACGACGTCAATGCGGCGCGTCCTGCGAAAGTCTTAATGACACACGGTGACAAGTAGTGACAACGATGCCAATCCACGTCCGTGAACTAACAAACGACGAACCGTTCCCCGTGAAACCAGAGACGAATGAGTACGAAGCGCTCCGCTTCTTGCTCTCTCACCGTGAGTACGGTTTCACGCCAAGCGAAATCGCAGACCAGACCGATATCAGTAAATCAAGCGCATCGAAGACGATGACGCGGCTCTTCGAGAAGGGGCTCGTCGAACGGTCACAAGGTGCCTACTACGTCGACCCAGACCGAGCCGAGAAGCTGAAGCAGCGGCTCGAATCTCTCGACTCAGTCGTTCAGCTCTTCGAGTCTGCGCCTACCGATGACGCCTACGCTGAAGAAGGATGGGAAGAAAAAGTTCCAAGCATTGACCCGAACGGGAGGTCAGGAACTGACGAAACGCACGAACTAACTTCCGAAGACGAAGCAGGAGAGATCATCGCAGAGCTTGAAGAGGATGCCGTAGAGGAATAATCGATGGGCTATCAACACGGACACGTTGTATCTATTTCAGATCCATACGAGAGGCGGCCATCTCGTCCAGTCGTTATCATCTCCGACGAAGACTGTCCTGACCACGGTGAGCTCTATACGGTCGCAGCAATGACCGGAAGCGAACAATACGGACAGAATCGCTACGCCGTCACCGTTGAACAAGATGAACCTGAAGTCGGGGAGTTATTGAAACGCTCCTATGTAGAACCGTGGGCGACCAAACAAGTCGACCATAGCGATATCCGCGATGTCCACGCCAGATTCGGTGAAGATACCATGAGACGGCTCGCAAAAGCATTCGCAGCAATGGTTCTCAAGAGGTAGGACAGCCTATTTCCGATACAGGATATCACCCCATAACCCACATCTCTGACGCGCCGACTGCTCAGTAGCTCTCTTCCGACCGCGGCTACGATGAAGTTGTTACGCTCGGATAGGTCAATCGGATGCGAAGAGGTCGGGAGCGCTCGTCTCCCACTCGGTGAGCTGGATGAGCGGATTTTGCGACGGAGCGACGAGCGCGCCGTACTGGCTCTGAAGCCAGCCGTCAAGGGTGTTGCCGATCTCTCTGTTCAGGTATTTGTCGACGGGGACATCGAAGGAAATGATTTTCTCCCACGTGTCGTCCTGGCGGTTGAGGCCGACATAGACGCCAGTTTCCGTTCCCTCGAGGTAGCCGAGGACAGTCAAGTCACCTGGGTTCTCGTCAGTATTTAGGCCGACAATAGGAGCACCGTACTCGATGGACGGAAACCAGTCAGATGCCGCAGTCCACATACCACCGGGGGCCGGCTCTGGTGACATCACATCGATGTAGACCTCAATCTGGATGTGGTCGGCCGGTGGCTCCACGAGTAGGTCGACCTCGTTGAGGTAATCGTGATTGGCGTCTTCGATGAGAGTGGCGACTGGCCGGTCGCGAAGACCGACTTCCTCGGCCTCTTCTCCGGAGAGAGAGTCGGCCCACGCCTTCCGCCAGACCCCGTCAGTGTGGATCCGGTAGCCGTATTCAACGACGTGACCGGACCGATCGGGGGCAGTGACCTTCATCAGAAAGGCGATGACCTTGTCGGTGTGTTCGATCTGAATGAGGGGAATGGGGATCACCTCGACGAAGGACTCTTGGTAGATCCCTCCGGGGGAGAGAGTCTCCCTGAGTTCACCGTGCTGGAGCGGGCGCGGTGGGAGCTGAGATACACAGGCGGCCGCGAAAGTATCATAGAATGACGGCCGGACGGTTTCCTCCTCGTAGAAGGTCGTCGCCCAAGTCGCGATACGATCATCAATAGCCTGCGAGAACTTCTCGTCGATGGAGTCCTCGGTGAGGATAGTCCAGCCAGTCTCTGGTTCGAAGCCGACACCGAACCAAGTGTCTCCGGCGATGAAGCGGAAGCCAACGATGCCCTCACGGTCGACCCAATCATCACCGATAGCGACGACGCCGCCCAGATTTTGGATGTTGGAGGTGTCGACACGGGTGCGAATATCGGTGCCGTCCAAGGTGGAGGGGGACTCGAAACTATCGGGTGCTTGGAGGCTGATGAAATCCGAAATCGAGAGTGGGTGCCTAGGGAGAGCCGCCAGCACGCGACGGGCGGTGGTGGTTTCGGAACCCATGTGTTTGTGTTTCTGTACTAATCTACCGTGTTCTGCTATTTAAAATATCAGCCGGGAAGCACGCTCAGTGAACACAGCACAAAAGAGCCAGTGACTAGTTCTAACGTGGTTCTGGAAGTGACTCGGAATCAACGAGGAATTTGAGTTGAATCGTTATGAGCCGGTGTTGCGAGTTCTGTCGACGTAGTCGTCAACGGACTCCTGGATTTGTTCCTCCGATGGTGAGGAAGAGGGCGGAGAGACATCTCGATTGACGAGGTCAGGGCGCATCGCCTCCACTTTTTGCTGGTCCTTTGTCTTCACGCGGTCGTACCAAGCTTGGACTGATTCGTTGACCGAATGCGGATTCGCCTGATCAATGTCGGACCCGCCAGCGACCGCTTGGGCCTCCCTAGGATTCGGTGCTCTGTCTTCATACTCGGGGGTTAGCGTCTCACCCTCTGGAAGAGGCGGATTCCCCTCAGGTAGTGCCAACACTTCATTATCCGCTGCCACCTCGCTGTCCGTACTTGCACCCAGATCGTCATTCGGTGGGTTCCAATCGCCGTTCTTCACCCGCCGATAGGCGTGGCCGGGCCAATTCGCAATCGGCTCGTTGAGATTATTTTTCACGTGGCTCACACCCGCTTTCGCCTCACGAGCGCCGAGCGCCACGCCACCGCCTGCTAATCCGGCCCCAGCTCGAGCGCCCTGTCCCCACGTAGCCTGACTCATCCATTCTTTCCGTGATTTTACGCCACGGTAGGCGCGCTGCGCGTTACTCCGTGCAGTATCCCGTGCCGACGAGACACGTTGTTTCAGATTAGTTTTCGCCGAACTAGCTGCCTGTCGGGGGTGGAATTCGGGTTTTGCTGAGCCAGTCGCTCCATACGCCTTTGGACCGGTTCCGCTACCGCCACCGAAGTTTCGGAGGGTGTGCTGTCCGGCGCCACCGCCACCCGACGGAGTCGGTCCACCGCCACCTCCTCCTCCACCACTACCTCCGGACGAAGACGGACTACCGCTGCCACCGCCGCGTAACGCACTCAGGCCACTAAACCCGAGAAGATGACCGGCGGAACTCCCACCCATCGACAGGGCCTGAATCCCGACGAAACCGGCGAGACCGAGGCCGGAAAGCCAGCCGAGGAACCGCTTCCAAAGGACGAGCTTATTCTGCGATGCGTCAATTCCGGCAGTGAGTGCTTCCGGGCCGTGGGCCCCGCTCGCGTTAGCCACACAGATGTCCGGGGCGGACATACTACAGCCGGTCTGAAGGGCGAGCGCGATGAGCGGCCCCGCGAGAAGGAGATACGCTGTGACCTTGAAGACAAACATAGCGACATCGTTCGCGTACCGGAGTGGTCCCCAGTCGGTGTACCACATAACAAGCAGGATCGGGAAAGCGGTGTAGACGAAATGGATCATAAAGATGCGGAGGAAGAGGATCATTACAACAAGAGCGATAGCGATGAGAGAGATTGTACCGGCGGCGAGGTAAACGAGCACAGCGGCGATAGCCGAGCCCATCAAATCGCCGATGGCGTTGTTGAGGGCGGGGCCGGCGAGGGAGACCGCGTAAGTCTCGGGCATCACGAGCTTCGTAACGCTATTCGTGAAGACGACAGCGACGTGGAGGAATGGACGGATGAGAGCGAGTGCGAAGAGGGCTTTAACAATACGGATTCCCTGCCGTAAATAGGAGCCCTCTGGGGCTTCCGAAAAGAGTGCCGCGATCGTCCCGAGGACGATGACGGTCGGAAAGAGAATCAGCGAGTACTGGAGATTCTGTATAAAAGTTGCATTCGCTCCTTCCTGGTAGTACAACGGGTCGATAACGAGAAACTCCTGGACCATTCCCACGAAAACCTCGCCCAGGACGTTCGTCAAGCCGGTCGCGAGCGTGTTGACGATCCCCTCGAACCAATCCTCTGGGTCAAGGGGATTAAATAGCGGAATGATCGGGAGGGCAGCCATCGCCGCAGTGGAGGAAACGGTTTGTTGAGCTGTAGGTGCGATACCCAAGAGACGGTCTTGAATTTTGGCCGAGAGGATGCTGGATGACGTCGACGGTTCCATTGCGGAGGTTTCTGTTGAGTCCCTAGACTTTCGGTGGCGAAGACGGCGACCGACACGGTAGAGCCACCTACTAAGGGTGGTTGGAGAGCGCTCCATGTGAATCGCTGTGTCAGAATACGTTGTCCAATACCTATAACTTCTATCCCCGAACCAATCGGAGATAGCCATTGACCGAGGACAGTGAGTCGCGCTACGATCTCATCGTCAACTGAAGTTCGTAAGGCCGGCTGAATGACCTAGAAGTGGGTGTCGTCAATCTTGAGAGAATGTTCCGAGGGATGGCTACTTGATGGTATACCAGCCGACCCCGACGAGTAAGCCTACGCTCACAGCCAGCGAGAGGAGAGCGGCCTGTAGTGGCCGTAAAAAGAACGTCCAGAGATCGGCAATCAGGCTCCCGTTTCCGGGAGAGATCGCGGTTGTATGGCTGGACGAGTAGTAGATGTCGTGATGCTCTGTGTATGGGTCACCGGGGAAGCGCGCGGTGATCGTCGCACTATCGAACGTAGCGTAGGCGACACCGTTGTCGTTTGTAGTGACTGAGGATTCGGTCGCCCCGGTCAAGATCAGTTTCCGATCCGGGAGTGGAGTTCCGTCTGGGCCAGTAAGACGGAGTCTGAGTTCCGGCGGCTCGTTTTCTTCCCCTTCTGCCGGCGGAATCACTGTGTAGGTGAGCGACGAATCCTCCATCGAGGTGACCTCTGTTGTCGAGACGGGTATTTCATCCCCGAAGACCGACGTTACTGAGGTGATCTGACCGGGGGCGTCCCTGATGACAATTCTCGAGGTCTGGTTGGCGGTCGCCGTAGTGAGGTTCACATTTTCCGCCAGGGTCGCCCGCTTCGAGACGCCAGGAACAGTGCGCTGGCGGAGATCCGTCACCCGTCCGTGACGATACACATCCGTTTCTCCGACGCCCTCAACACTTGGGGACGGTTGTCGAGCAGTAAGTCGGAGGGCAAGTGTTGGTGGGAACTCCGTACGTTGTGGGTCTGTGTCCCAGTTCGACGTTGTTTCACCCCAGCGGTACTGACGGACACCGTAGACCTGCCAGACGTTCGTTAGGCGTTGGGCACTGGCATTCGAGTCTCCTTCTACGTTGAGGGCGGCCCAACTCCAGAGTGCCCGCTCAGAGAGATGCTCCGGGCCCTCGATAGAGAGGACGATGGAGCGGCGGTCGTGTGGTTCCTCAATTACGCGCTGGGAAATCGAGACGCTGTCTGGTGGGACAACGTGGACTGGCCGATCGTCGGTAACGGTGAGCTCATCATAGGTGGCATTGACTTCCGTGTGGGTGTACGTCCACGTATCGTTGTGCGGATGGTAGAAATAGTGATCAGTGGTGACTTCCGCGGTGACGTTGATCGTCGCCTGAAGCTCTAGACGTTGCCTCTCACCATCCGAAGGGGGAGCGTTTGCGTAGTCGATATACCGGGCCTCTCGTGCCGATGTTTCTGGTGTCGTGTGTTTCGACCACGTCTGATCGTCGATGCTGAGGTTACGCTCAACCCGTTGTGAGGCGAGATCGTATGTGGTGTTAGTGCGATAGCCGCCGACGACGGCCGTCACAGAGCGATTTACGGTTAGCGGGCCACGACCGGTGGCGCTGACGGTACGTGTGATGGTGTGACCGTCGAGCGTCTCGAACTCAACTGTCTTGGTGACAGTCTGTACGTCGTCCGACGAGTTGTCCTCCGGCGCAGGGATGTTGAGGGTGACATCCTTTGTTTCGCGGACATAGCGGGTGGTCGTATTTGGTTCTGGGAGGGCGACGCGGTAGTCGACGTACTCAAGGACACGCCCGTCTGGCCCCATTAGATAAGTGCCGTTTGTTTCCGCTCCTGGGGCGTTCACTTCGGCAGCGCTGGTCGCACCCATATACGCGATGAAGCCGTCTTTGATGAATAGGCTATCCTCCCGGTCCGGTGCGCTCGCCGGCCACCGACTCGTTGAGTTTGTTCGTTCGACTCTCGCCAACTGGTCAAGTCGATACTCCTGCAGTGTCCGGGGTGAGCCATCAATACGGACGCGCGTCTCTGGATTGGTCGTGAGCGTGTAGGTGTCGACGGCACGAGAGAGATTTTCAGTCGACGCGTTGGCCTCCACAACATACTGGAGGAGGATGCCACCACGACCGCCACCCGGAATGCCGAGAGCCTCCGTATCGCGGTCACTCGCGACAAATACACGAGCATTCCCGTCAACCGGCGGTTGCGCGGTAGAGTTGGATTCGTTGGTCGCGACTACCGCAATCGTGGAGAAGCAGACACTCGAAAGGAGAAGGAAGGCGACGAAGAGGCTGGAAAACTGCCGAGGTGTAGCCCTAGTGATCGTCAACGAAGGCTCGTCGGATGGACGGGGGTTGTCTTGATCCCCCGCGGGAGTATCAAACCGGGAGGTCATACATCACCACTCCGGGACTGGATAGTAACCCGGATGATGGTAGTTGCGAGTGCTACTGGCCGCATAGGGGACGAACTTACCTGCGGATATGTGGTCCGGCGACAAAGTGTTTTCCGCGATTGGGAGACAGTAGAGCAGCTACTCGTGAGCGTGATGAGTGAACGCCAGGGCGGACAGAGTAGTATATGGGAGCCAGAAGTCGCGTCTTCGCAAAAAGTCGTTGAGAGATTAACCCCCCGCGGGGTATAAAATCGAGAGTGAGCAGCGAGAACTATCCTACGACTTCCTCAACATCGTCCCCGTAGGAGATGGTCTCCCAGTTGGTTGGAGTGACTTCGTGACCCTCGAAGGCGTCGTACTCGGGGAAGGCGGAGAGGACGAGGACATCGACACGTTCAGAGAGGTAATCGACGAGATGGTGGATGTTGGTATCGTCGAGACCGGTATGCCCGTCGAGCAGCATAACGGGAACCCGGTCAGCGACATCGAATGCTTCGTGGCCGGCAAGAGCAGCGATGATGCCGAGGAGTTCCCGCTCGCCTTCACTGAGAGCGTCAAGGCTGGCTTCGCGGCCTCCACGTGCGACGATGAGGTCGAAGTTGTCGGTGAGGCGTGCTGTCTCGAACCCGACGTCGAATCTCGTGAGAATGTCGGAGAGCGCCGAATCGAATGCGTCCCGAGTGTTTCGCTTCACACGCTCCTTGCGTGTTCGAAGGTCCTCGACCTCGGAGCGGAGAGATTCGAGTTCCTCTTCGAGGACATCACGCTGCGAGGCTTCCGACTTGACTGTCTCAAGTTCGTCACGAGCGTCTTCAAGCTCAGCTTCCGTGTATTTGATCTCACTCTGGAGGTCAGTCGCGTGGTCTTGCGTCTCACTGACCTGATCTTCGAGTTCGTCAATCTGTGCTTCGAGGGAGGCTTTTCGTTCTCTGGCCGATTCAAGATTCGTCTGTGCGTCATCCAGCTGAGATTCAAGCTCTCCGATGCGGTCGCGGAGGTCGCGTTCTTTCCGCTCCGCATCCCGTACAGTCTGTTGTTTCTCCTGAAGCTCGTTTACCTTGGTGCGGAGAGTCGACTCTTGGTCGCGGAGTGAATTAAGACGGTCAGAGATACTGTCTAACTGTGCCTCGACCTCTTCACGAGAGGTGTCGTTGCCACAGATCCAGCAGGCAAGCTGGTCGGAGAGCATATCGTGAGAGACGTCTGTGAGAAGCGAGAGACGGTCTTCTTCGAGAATGCGCTGATTTACCTCATAAATCGACTGGAGAAGTTCTTTATCCCGTTCGATTTCGTGGAGGTCAGATTGGAGATCCTCGAGGTCGTCTTCGAGCTCCTCGTGTGTTGGGACATCCAACGTCTCAAGTTCCTCTTTTTTTGCTTCAAGTTCATCCCCGACGCGATCTGCTGTTGATTCGTACCGGTTGATGTCTGTCTTGGTCTTCTCGAGCTGGGCGCGGAGGTTACTCAGCTCGTCTCGAGCGTCACTATCTGAAGAAGCTTCGTTGTCGAGTTCGTCCCACTCTTCCTGGAGGTCTTCGAGTTGGGATTCGAGCGAAGTGACCCTCTCTTGGAGGCGCGGGAGGCGGTTAGCAGCGTTTTGGGCTCGGTCGAGTTCGGCCTCGACCTGTTTCTGTTCGGCTTTAAGGTCGGCAATCTGCTCGTCGATGTTCTCGAAATCGAGGGGACGAGTGAGGAGGTCCTCAAGGTTTTCACCCACACGGACGGCTTGGCGGACCTCGTTGGTTTCATCGAGGAACGCGAAGAGGTCAGCACAGACGCGATCGACATCATCGGTGAGGTATGGATCGCCGGATTGTGTAATCGTGCCGTTGGTACGATCAAGGTCGACAGCGTAGGTGGTGTCGTCGATTTCGAGGTCAACATGACCGTGATCTTGGCCTTCGGTGAGGCTTGTTTCAGTCCCGAAGGCTGTTTCAATTGCGGTGAGGAAGCTCGATTTTCCTTGCCAGTTGCTCGCTCGGACAGCGTTCACACCGGATTCGATCGTAGCCTCCCCTCGATGGATGCCTGCAATATTTTCGATTTCTAGATGCCAGGTCATGGTTACGTGGTGTTGAGCATACTATCTATTAGCATAGGCGATTGGGACGAGAACGAAGTGACTCCGAGGGCCAGTAGAGAGAGCAGGAGAGAGGTTTGTGATGATGGCATAGAATTCATCGTTGTATCTGACTGATGGTGTGAATCGTCTTCGTCAGATTCGGTATTCTCCGGCAGATCTGGAGTTGAGTTATTGGGTGGGTCTGTATTGTTTGGATCCGTCAGATGGTCGTTACAGACGTACCCCCGTTTGATTGCATCTTCGATGGGGACCCGTGTGTCGCATTTGGGGCATTGTAGTCTGATTTCGACGTCGACGGTGGCTTGGTCTGCAAAAGGAACAACGCCGTCTTTTGCAAGTTCTGGAAGGATGTTTTCTGTTTTTGAGGCAGCCATTCGTTTCGCCGACGTGATGGCTTTCTCTCGAGACGTAGTAGTGGAATTGGTTGTGGACTGAGTGTCTTTTTCGACTTCGAGACAGTTTTTGAGGTGATTTCGGATTGTGCCGTGAGAGACGAGCGTTTTTTTGAGTTCGTCGATGTCCATCCCGTCGCCCTCGAGGTCGGCCGCGAGCTCGGCGCGTTGGATGTTATCTTTGTTTACAATAACATCATATTCTCGGTCCAAATGGATGCTGACAGTTGATCTCCCGTGGTCTTCATATATCGACTTGAGAACTCGTTTGTTGAACCAATCTGTTAGTTTTTTATATCCTTCTGAAGTGCGGCCGTCAGTTCCAGTCCACCGTTTCGCGAGGTAGTCATCTACAGAGTCATAGTCAGATCCGGGGGCTGTTAACCCATACTCTGCGATGAGATCGTCGACTTTGCACATCTCCGGGTAGGAATTCTATGTCCACATCAATAAAAGCGAAGTGTTCTTCAGACCGCCCGACATTCAGTTAAACTTGAGCTAAATGTCCGTTTCCTATCCAAGGGTGCCTAATTGAGTGATGAGTACGTTGTAGTTGTGTTCTCAATAGCTGGGCTCCGTAACGCTGAGCGAGTCGTAGCTGGCCTATTCAGTCAGTGTGTGATAGGGGAAGTGGAGGAGGTGTGTCCGGCATTCTTTGCAGACAATCGAGAGCTGTGGTCCTGTGTTATCAGTAAAGTGGTCAAAGTCGAACTCGCCGTCAGAGGAAGTGTAGGTAGCTTCTCTAAGTTCCATTATAGCGAGTTCGGTGTTTTCACAGACAGGGCAAGGGTCACCTCGGGACCAGTTTGGATATTTGGTGCTCTGTCGGGCGCAGATCTCATCTTCGGACATTTGTTCGACGAGATCAACCACTGTATCGAGGTCGAGGTGACGATTGATATTGTGGGAATCAGTGGTTGGGGCCGTCGATTGGCTGGACGAAACATCGATTCCTCCGTCGGTGGATATCTTTCCGTCTTTCAGTGTGATGACGATGGTCGTCATGGGGGCATTCTACTATTTCAGGGAGCGGTTGGCAGGGCGGTACTTCCGGAGTGGTGTGTTTTGAACTAGTGGTGTACTGACATTGTCTAATTCGGATGGAACGGGCAGGCGGATATCGATCCGTAATGACTGCTTTAGAGATGGGAAGAGTAGGAGATTGGCGACTGAATTCCGGTTCATGAGATACGCTTTTGAATATTACCGGATTGTGTGTTATACTCACCCGTGTTTACACCGTCAAAATGTATGAACATACACAGGTCAGAAGGCGAGGATTTAATCGATGATTATGGAGAGAATTTTTATCCGATCAGGTATAAGATTGTACCCTCAACGGTATTGAATTCGCATTGGGATGCCTTCTTTTGATCGAGTCGTAACCCGTGGTTCGAGTTCAATTGCTTCGTCGTTCTCCCAATTAAATTGGAATTTCTGCCCGACCGTTGCTAGGACTACTTTTGCTTCTAAGAGAGCGAACTCCCGACCGATGCAAGTTCGACGTCCACCACCAAAGGGGGCGTACGCAAAGTCGTGGAATTCCTCCTCAAACTCATCAGTCCATCGTTCCGGGCGGAACGCCATAGGTTCATCATAGAACCGTCCATCTCGATGGACATGGATTATCGATAGATGAATCTCATGGTCCTCGGGAATCCGATATCCACCGACTTCGACATCAGTGAGCGTCCGGCGCGGGATCGTATGAACTGGTGGATAGAGCCGTAGCGCCTCAGTGATTATTCGGTCTGTGAACTCCAACTCTTGGAGGTCGTCGTAAGTGGGCGAGTCTCCATCGAGAACTGTGTCCAGTTCCGTATGAAGTTGCTCTTGGAGGTCTGGGTTCGTCGCCAGCGTGTACCAAGTAAATGCGAGAGCTGCGGCGGTCGTCTCGTGCCCCGCAAAAACCATAGTGATCAGTTGATCTTCGATCTCTTCGATTGTAAGATCTGATCCATCCGCCCTATTACGCGCCTTTTGGAGCTGTGTGAGCAGGTCTGGAGTATTTGAGTGAGCACCCTGCTTAGAGTTCGATTGGCCCTCGGACCCACCTGCCTCGTCTTCTGAGATTCTTGTTCGGTCGCTTCCTTCTTCGAGTAATCTTCGAACCTCCTGACGGAGGCGCTTCGTGGATTGATTGAATCGACGCCGTGCTGGTGTCGGGATCCACGGTGGCAGAATCCATGATGATGGTGTGAACCATTCGTTGAGTCCATCGGCGGCATCACGAAGTTCTTGATCCTCGCCTGGGACCAACGAACGACCGAACAGCGTGGAAAAGAGAACCTCCAGAGTGAGGTTCTTCATCTCAGGCTCCATATCTAGTGTTTCACCCTCAATCCACGTCTCGAGACGTCGTTCGGTACACGCAACCATTTGCTCTGTGTAGCCTCTTATGTGGTCTCGGTAGAAGAGCGGTTGTAACATATCACGCTGTTGTCGCCACTTCTGGCCCTCGACCGAAAGGAGGCCGTTCCCGAACGCGCGTTGATAGTCCTCGGTTTTCCCGAAGACTTCGACATCGGACACAAGGACACGGTCAAGGTGGTCTGGGTGAGTGAAAACAAAGACATCGTCGACTGCCGGGAGAGCCATCCGGTAGATGTCTCCGCACTCCGACGTCGCCCGCTCTACAAACGTGAATGGATCGCGAGCGAACTGGACAGCGTTTTTGAGGACCGGATAACCCGACGGTGCCGGTGGTAGTTTGGAGCTCACGATAGTCGCTCTTTGTATCAGTATATGTAAAAAGTACCGCTGAAAGACGGGTTTCGGGTGGGTTTTGAAAAGGAAGGGTATTCCAATAAGCTCGATTCAATATCAGATTTGTGCGATATATTCATAGCGTTGGGTACGCACTTTAGTAACGGGTGAAAACAAGTGACGCAGTCCGAGCGTGCGACCACAAATCCACTCACGGACGAACGGATTGTCGTCCGTGAATTCATTAGTGATCTTGCTGGGTCCACCTCTTTAGATATACTGCGTTCACTCGACGAGGGCGCAAAGACGGCCTCGACTATCGCAGAATCGGGAGAGATCACCCGACAGACGGTATCGAAACATCTCGTGCAACTCACCGATTTGGGGTTGACGAAAACAGCTGATGCTGGTGGATATGAGCTGACGGCAGGGGGGAAAATCACGCTGGAAGCGTTTGAATCGTGTCCAGATAGTCTCGATCGCGAGCCACTCACCCAGCTAACTCGGTCGAAACATACTATCCCGCTGTTACAAACGCTTGCAGAGCAACCCAGCCGCCCGAGCGAATTGGTGGACATAACCAACGGGTCTCCGTCTCGCGCAACTGTTCGGAGAGCGTTACGGATGTTTGAGACGGAAGGATGGAGTGTAGAGAGCGACGGTGTTCACAGGCTCACGCCCGCTGGGCAACAAACAGTAGAACGGTATGAGGAACTGGCCGAGACAATCGAGCAGGTGTTGGATAAAGCACCCTGGTTCCAACGGCTCAGTCCAATTAGAACGGAGATTCCAGTTCGAGCCCTCGCTGACGCAAAGCTGTATGTCTCCTCACCCCACTCTCCAGGAATCGTCCTGGCCACAGCTCTCAAACTCTGCGATCCACGGCTTGATCACTTCCGCGTGTTGACATCGATTTTCAACCCGACGCTCTTTAGCGCGTACAATAAACTGCTCAAACTTGGTCTGAAAGGGGAGGCAATCGTCGACGCCTCGCTCTACCAGCGACTCCATGAAGAAGAGATGGAGTACTTTCTGGACGACTCAAACTACGACAACTTTCAGATATTCTGTCTCGACGAACCACTGACGCTCGGCATTGGTATCTACGATAGGGAGCAGATCGCGGTTGGGGCGTACAATAAAATTGGGGAGGGAGAACATATCGCGATGATCCTCAGTTCAAATGAAGCAGTAGTCCAATGGGGAGAGGATCTCTATAATCAGTACCAAAAGCAGGCTCACGACCCTGCCGAGATGTAAACGCATCAGTCTATGTTGCTATCGCAATGGGCGAGGTGGACCTGCGTAGAATAGCTTGAGGGGTTGTTGTGTGGATATTTCTAAAACGATGGAAGACACTCTTTTAGTGTTATTTTGAGGTCATCAGCCCACGCCGACTGTCGTGACGCCAGTTCCTCTTTGAGGGAATCTCGTTTGGCTTCAGCTGTCTGCTGAGTTTCGCGCTCCGTTTTCAACTCGTCTTGGAGGTCATTCGGAGAGAGTGAAGCATACTCTACTGGCGGAGCGCTGGGGACGTTCCCACCATATCCGGTCGAGATACCGAATACGGCCCCGATTGCCTGCTCGATTTTACGGATTCGGGTACGTGAAGTGTCGATGGTATCTTGAGCAGCGTAGTACTCTCTCACTTGCTTCTTGTACGCTGAGGGGGGTGAGTGCTCTTCGAGATTGTCCAGTGCAGTAAGTACCTCGTCAATAGGGATGTCGCGTTGTGTGAGGAAGTCGACCGCGTCATCACCGATGAAGATACGAATCCGGTCACTCGGAACCGACCGGAGATGGTGACCGATTGGGATATCGTGGACATCCAAGGGGAGGTAAGGTGTGGCGAGCGTTGAAGTCACCCAGTTGATTATCGTATCGACGAGTTCGTCGGGACCGGGGCGGCGCTGTCCGACATACCCGCCATAGCTGTTCCGATGATTCTCGATTATCTTCTTCTGTGTCGTAACACGGAGTCCCCACCACGTGTCGGAGAGCGTTCGATAAACGTCCACCTGGACGTGGAGATATGCGTAATCGAGTTTTTCGGCCTCGCAGGTGGACGTCCATTCGTCAAGTTCCTCACTGGCGTCGAACGTTGTTATCTGGTCCTCACCGATGTCTGTCGGTGGTCCACCAGAGCGGCCGGTGGTCGATGGATTAGTTGAAGTCTCCGATTCGGCTGACGTAGAGGCGTCGTCATTTCGAGGAGTAGGTGACGAAGATGAGCTGTCGGAGTCGTCTGGTGACGCGTTCTGGGTGGTTGACGTGCTGTCGGTATCTGAATGACCGAGGGAACTGAGGGTTGATTGTTCGGATGTCATAGGATGAACGACCACTTGAAGCGGTGGTGTGTTCGTGACTACTCCGACTGTTCGTCGGCAAGTTCTCGGGCTCGTCTCGCGAGGAGTCGTTGTACCCACGTTCGGTTTTTGTGCTGGTTCTCGTAAGCGAGGTACTGCTGGATCGTCTCTCGGGAATGTATACAGTGGAGGCCCGCCTTGATGAGGCGTGCGTTGGACGTGTCGAGAAATCGTTTCGGTGGGAGTTCCTCGAGGATCTTGTCGTCTGAGTCAGTCACGATGTCTTCGCCTCCGTTGGATGACGCCTTACTCATAGGCCGAAGGTGGGGTGTAAATCGTCGGCGGGTCAGGCCACGTTTCTACTTCTTCCTGGACGGCTGTGAGTACGGCTTGCGCTTGCCTCGAATGTGAATCTTCGTTCGTCGGTGGATCGATGAGTACCCGAAGTTCGAGGACATCCTCGAGTTCGATTCCCGGGACGTTGTGGTAGAGCGTGCGGAGGACCTTGTCGCGGATGGTTTCAGGCGAGTCACCGGCTTGTGCGATCGTTTCCGGGTCGACGGTAGAGGCAGCTGTTGACATATGAAACACTTCACCTGCTTGGCGGTGGGGAGAAACCCGCGTTTCTGGGTGAATTCCCGTTCAGAGGTGATAGCGGTCTCCGTAGTTACCCCACGAGGAACGTTGCGGATGCCTCTCCGTGGGGTAACTCGAGAGAGACTAATCACCGTTGACGGGCGTGAGTCCCTCCTGGTACTCAATACGCTTCCGTTCCGATTCGTTGCGGTACGCAAGCGTCCATCCGTTTTCGTACGCGATAACGATCGCATCCTCGAGCGGATCGTAGTCGGGATCCTCCGGGTCGTAGACCGGTGCATCGTCAGGAGCGAACGGACTCGGCTCTTCGTAGATGTTTCGCCCGCTCGCTGCCCAGACGGGGTCCTGTGGCTCCTGAACCGCTTCTCCGTAGACGTCACAGGGGGTCGTCTCCGGCCAGAGGTCGCGTTCTTGCCAGAAGGCACGCATCTCACGGAGACTCCGACGGACAGTTTCACGAATCCCGAGATTGTCAGCGGATTGCCAGCCATCGCGACTCCAGTACTCTCCGAGGTAGGCGACCTTCGCCGGCCCGTTCCAGTCCATCCCGACGATGTTCGCCGGCGGCGCACCTGTGAGCGTTGGCTGCGTGAGATCCTGGAGCGCCTCGTACTGGACGAGAGGACTCCCACCGAGGAGGTGAATATGGCGGCCACGCCAGTCCACAGGGTCGCTGTAGTCGTCTGCGTGGAGGGACGAGTAGCCGAGCGGATACCCGAGGACCTGGTCGTCGTCGATAATCTCGATTGCCTCGTGGCACTTCGGGACGATAATGTACGTTGTCGACGGGTACTCTTCGCGGAGGTTGCGAGCGAGTTGGGTGTACTCGCGAGCGTCCTGCGGCGTGTCAGCGTCACCGATGACGGCTACATCGGGCTCGTACTCGCGGAACCGGTCGACGTATCGGTCGGGATCGGGGTCGTGGAACTCGTTGTCGAGCATAACCACCGGGAGGTCGACGTTCCGGTAGGAGTCGATCTGGAGGCGATAGTCCTCACGGATGCCCGTGGTGAAGCCAAGTTTGTAGGCGTCTGTCGCGAACGGCGCTCTGAAGAGGAAGCCGATATATGCGGGGCGACGGGCCGACTCGAGGGTGTCCGGCTCGGGTGCCGCGTGCGGTGGTGCGAACGGACGTTGTATCTCGGTCGAAGCCGAAGCTACCTGAAGAGAACTGGAAGCCATACGCGGGAAGTGTGAAAAGCTGGTTGCGACGGTTCTTGACGAACGATACGGATGCCGTGCTGTGCAGCGGCTCAGGCCAGCTGCCGCGAAGAAAGACTCGCGAGACAGGTACTGTCCCGAGAGATGGAGGAATTCATATCTCGAGAGTTCGAGCGTTCAGGTGACGAGTTGTGGTCCAGAGCGACGGTTAGGAGGTATTGCACTGATGGCGCTGCTCGCAACTCTGGCAGAGGAGCATCTGGTCGGGATCGTCCATCGCCTCGCGTTCGTGGTCTTTCAGTCGGTTATGGCCCCAGCGGTTGTACGCCTCGTCGGGTCCGTTGTCCAGGGCGGCGAACGCGCCGACGGTTGCTTCGAGACGGAGAATGCGCCGATAGACATCGGGATAGAAGAGCCGGATCATCCGGAGTTCTTTCCGTTTGGAGAACGCCCCACAGAGGCATTCTCCCGAGATTTCGAGCGTCTCCTTTACGGGTGACATCGGGAGGTCGAGGCTGCGTCGGTAGCGGCGAACATCGAGTGGAGTGAATTCGACGAGCGGAGAGATCGTCGGATAGCCAAGGAACTCCTGCTGACCGCTCGCGTCGACGTTTTCCATCCGGTTCTGCGATTCGTGCCGAGAGACACCGGAGATGAGAAGGAGGTCGTCCTCAAGCATCTTCAGGAAGCGCGAGAGCGGCTTCTCCTTGAGATTCCAGTACATATACTTGTGCGCTCCGGGGCCAGGGAAGCCAAACCGCTGGATGAGCGCCGTGTATTCCTCGTGCGGCCGACGGTACTCGTGCTCTTGGCCCGGATCGTCGCAGGGCGCCCCGACCTCGTAGTACGGGATATCGAGCGCTTCTGCTCGCTCCTCGACAAATGCGGTCGTCTCCGGGATGCCGATCCCGGTGTTGATGTGGATGACACCATCCAGATCGAGGTAGTGAGATTGATAGACGACGTGCATCGCGGTCAATGAATCGTGGCCGCCGGAGACGAGCGCGTAGACACGGTCTGTTTCAGGGGCGGCCTCGATCACGCGACGAGCGGTGTTCGCAGCCACGGCGTTGACGTCGTCGGGGAAACCCAGCCGGAAGTCCGACGTCGACGAGACGGCGGCAGTAGAGCTCATACTGAGGCGTCGTGGTCGAGGTTGTTTGTGAGGGCGAGCCAGAGAGCGTATGCGGCGTGGCGGTAGAGGACGGTCTCACACTCGGGACACCAGTACTCGACGGTGCCGAGTCGATCGAGGGCGGCGCTGAACGCGCTCGACCCATCGTGATGAATCGCGCATTCCTCGTTCAGATGCATCTCGTGGAGGTGGGACGTCCCACACTCGGGACAGGGCTGACCCGGCTCCCAGTCGTCGCGTGCGATGGCTGTGACGCAGTACGGTTCGTCGCTTGGACGGGGCCCAGTGAGCTGGTAGGAGGTCTCGCTGCGGGCGTCGGGGGACGTGGTGGAGCCTGTCTCGGTCATATGGATCACGCAGCCCGTTCGACGGGCTTTCAGGCTCGAAGAGCGAGAAAAACACACCGAGCGAGGAGGGTGCTGTTAGAACGGTGGTTCGACGTCGATCGCTGCGACGTACTCGTTGATATTTTCCTGTGCTAACGGGGCATGAGGAGTGGGTTCGTCGTCAGTTGTTGGGATCGCACGAAGCGCCGAAGCGAAGGTGCAGTGTGGACAGTCGAACCAGTAGGTCGCGTCCTCGTTCGAGGCGGGGTCAGTGAAGATGATGATGAGCGGATCAGCTCCGCATTCGGGACAGGCGTGGGCTGAGGCGCGCTGATGGTGTTGGCGGCGAGTTGTCGTAGAGTGAGCGCGAGAGGACATAGTGTTGGGAAGGGTGGGGGACAGAGGTTAGTTCTTCTGTGAAGCGAACTGTTCGAGGGATTCCTGTTCGGTTGGGGCTGTCGAGGAGGTTGTGGAGTCGTCCTCCTGGTCGGTGGAAAGAGTGGATGGCGTTCTGGAAGTGACGCCGGGATCGCATTCGTGTCGGTTGTGGTGCTCTTCGAGGTAGTCAAGGCGCTCGGAGTGTGGGCGGTAAAGGATGGTGTCGTCGTCGGTGACGCAGTAGTTCTCGGGTCGCGCTCCGCAGGTAGGACAGTCGACGTACCAGGAGGGGTGGAGATACCAGCCCTCGCCACACCGAATACACGAGTGCTGTGCCTCGGCGTCTGAGTCGGGCACGTGGATGTCCAGGGGTGAGTGGTCGGTCGCGTGGACATCGAGTCCCGTGTTCTGTTTCATGTCGATACTGATGATCCAGTCCTGCTCGACGCAGGGATGCTCGATGACGGCGACTCGGGATCGACGATAGTCGAGGCGCTGCGGCATACAGGTCGCGGTGTGGCCGACTTGGAATATCTGGCCGCCCGCGGCGATGAGTGGGTGGAGTTCCTGCTTGAGTGCTGTATCCCGGCCAGTAGTGCGGCCACCATAATTAGTGGTCTGCTGGAACGCCTCACTCGGAAGGTCCACGACGACGGTGTGGAAGATGTCAGCAGCGAATTCGGCGGCAAGTTCACGCTCGTCGAAATGGTACGCGGCGTCGACGGATTCATCGACGCTCGTCTGCACTAAGTGGCCGTCGTGGGAGAGTGACCGTTCGTACGTCGAGACGTCGAGGACACGTCCGGAGAGGTGGGTGGCAAGGTAGTCGGCGACGCCGTCTTGAGGCATAATCTCGGGGCTGAGGCGGATGTACTCGAGGGAGAGGGGCGTGTTCCCGTTCTCGCTGGTCGCGACACCGCCTGACGCGGTGGCTCCTGCGTTCGGAACTGCGGCGTCAGTCACGTGTACTGGGCGGGTTGCCGACACAGTCTCGTTATCGGGTTTCTGAGCGACGGTCCCAAGCCAGTCGTGCTGGCGACCGAGGGTGTTCCAGATGGTGACCTCTTCGAGCAGATACTCCTCTCCAGGCGGCATAAGCGTCGTCGTATAGCCGAGTCGGATGACGCGACCACCGGGTTTCAGAAGGGCGTCGACCACGCTAGCGAGTTCGGTGATCGTAGGTAGTGTGTCGTCCTCGCGATCGTAAGTAGTCGTGTTCTGTTGTTCCGAGAAGGGTGGGTCGAGGACGATCATATCGAACGATTCAGCTTCGAGGATGTCAGAAAGATCGCGGACATCAACGTGATAGTCAGCATCGATCTCGGGATTGATGTCGTTCCGGACGATCCGCCCATTATGGGTGAGCTGGGTCCGTCCAGCACACGCGTTGAGGACGCGACTGTCGAGTTGCGATTCGACCCAATCACGAAGCTTCTGTGCGTTGAACGTCCAGCGGTCGGGTTGGATCGTCCAGTAGGAGAGCGAGGTGGGCATACTGATGAGTGGAGGATGGTTCGCGGAGCGGGCGCTACAGGGAGGGCGAGTGTTACTGATGGGTTACGTCGGGGACGTGGCCGGTTCGGCCGAGATTGTATCTGACGTATCTGATGTTGGTGAGGTATATGAGTTATTCAACAGAGTTGATTGAGTCTTGAGCATTCTGAGTCCTCGGAACCGATCGGACGGGAGAAATCAAACGATAGAGGCGTTAATTATTAAGTCGGGGTCTGAGAATCGGGGAATCGTATGGCAGACCTGATTGTCCAATCGAAGGTTCGAGAGCATTTCGACGAAATGAACGTCTCGGCAGACTTCTTCGATGCGCTTGACGAGGAAGTCGCTGACCTCCTTGACGATGCTGCGCGTCGTGCAGACGCGAACGACAGGAAGACTGTTCAAACTCGAGATCTCTAAGCCGATTTCGTCATCCTATTTCGTTTGATTCGCTGTTGTTATCTGCACTTTCTGTAGCCGCCGCTCTGAGACACTATACGGTGACGATGGTGTCGCAGTTCACGCATCGAAAGAGGATGGTTTCGCAGTCGGGATCATCGTAGTCGACATCGTGATCGGGGAGGACGGTTGGATCGGAGACGAGCTCGTTTCCCGTGAGGTTCTCGCCGCAGTCACAGGTGAGCGGCCAGTCGAGGGATGAGAGGAGGTCGCTATCTGGAAGTATCCCATACGATGCTTCGTCGACGTACTCGTTTTGGATAGGGTTGAGGAGGTCCTGCGAAACGGCGCTATGTTGGCCGTCGAATCCGCCGTGCCAGAAGACATCGATGGCACGATACTCGATGGTGAGCTGGGTCTTGCATCTCGCACATCTGACGTGGACGTAGTGGGTGTCGAAATTGTTCGGCACCCCTTCTTCGGTAGATTCGAACTTGGAGTTCTGACAGACTGGACACGCTGGCTGTATACTGATGTATGTCGGCTCAGCGGCTGGGTCTGCGTCCTCGTCAGTATCTTGATTCTCGGACGTTGTATCTGGTGGTTCCATAATGATGAGCTGGGTGTGGGATTACGCAGACGATTCAGACGGTGCGTCGGGAGTTTCCGTAGCCGACTCCTCGGACGGGTTCTCAGGAGCGTGGTCGAACGAATTGTAGGTAAGAGTCCCATCAGGCCAAGCGACCCACTGGCCGGCAAGCAGCGGGAAACGGCACTTCTCGAATCCGACGGTCTCCACGACGAGTTGCTCCTCAAGATGGGGAGCGAGACGTTCAAGGAACTCCTCGGTGCAGTATTCTGTTCGATCGACGACACTCCCGTCTTCGTCGAAAATTGGCTTTGTGACCTCGAAGGCGACGTACCCGTAGAGTTCGAGGTACGGGTCGGCGTCCTCCTGGTCGGGTTCGACGACGCCGATGGTCAGGGAGTGGAAACTCCCGTAGAAGTCGTAATCGTCGATGATTGCTTCGATAGCCTCGACCGCATCGGGGTCGACGGTCGGATGATTCGATGCGGTGGTTGCTTGCAGGGTTGCCATAAGCGGTTCAGGCCCGTGGCCGCAAACAAAGACGCTAGGAGCCGAGGGACTGCTGAAGTGATCGAGGGGACCAATAGGGTTAGGCGGTGTCGGTTGATGAGGGTGTGAAATCTTGAAAAGTGTCCCATTCGCCGGGGTACTCGATGCCGGCGTCCTGGTGGATTGTGGTCTGGACGGCGCCGGATGACTCAACCTCAACGAGGACGTCGTCGCGACCGAATCGAGTCGCGAGGAAGTCGTGGATCTCCTCAGCCGGCGCGATGACAGCTTCGGGAGCGTTGTGTGCGGTTTCGATCGTCATAGACGGATCACTTGATGCGGCCAGTGACAAATTCACGTCGGGATTTGATAGCACCCAATCTCTTCCGATCCGCACCCGGGACATTCATCAGTGTCCGAAGAGACGTTGTCCCGCACTGGCGACACTCGACGACCATCTCTGTCTTCCCAGTGGAGAGAAACCGAGCGAGAATTGTGCGGACACTCATAAGTTGTCCTGTTCCGGCGGCTCTGAATTAATGGTTCTGGTGGGCTGTCTCCCCGAAATTCTGGTGTGGGCGGCCTGCAAGCCCGCTAAAAGCTCATTTTTGACAACATTCAAGGTTCGTGTGGAAGGAACACTATCACACGCTCCTTCCATCCCCTTTCCATGCCCGACGACACGCAGATACTCGGTCACTGCCCGGACTGTAATGAGCGTATTACTACTGCGTGGACTCTAGTTGAATACGAAAAAGATGATGGGACAGAAGGCGTGTGGGCCGAGTGTCCGGGATGCGGGGACGTTGTCGCACCGGAGTGATGCACTTTGTGCTGAACTTTGCTGAATGTCGCCTTCTGCTACTCGCGTGAGCGGTGTTGTCCGAGGCGGTCCTTGATCGCGATGATGTTATCCCGAAGGTACTGAGCTTCTTCAGGGTCGATCTGTCCGTTGTTGGCTAGTCTATTGACGGTGTTGAGGAGGCCCTGGATGTTGTCGTCGATCTGTACCGGTACCTCGAACGTATCGGCCTCTGGGTCGTAGAGAGCGGCGAAGTCGTAGCACATCCGGTAAACCTTCCCACAGACCTTGCAGACGACAGGGAGTGAAACGGTCTCGGACTGCGGATCGATGTCTGCCTCGACGTCGGGGCCGGGATCGCGAATCAGCCAGCCGCCCTCGAGGCAGTCGTGGGTTTCCCAGCAGTCCCAATGTGCCTCGCCCTCAAGGTGTATGTCGTCGTCTTTGTAGAGGTTCTTCGTTTCGCGTTCGTCAGCGAGATAGCCACAAATGGCGCAGGTTACGCTGTGGGCGTCGATCCAGCGGTCGTCGGTCGGGTCGGATTCGGACATGAGTGTGGCGTTAGTCGGGGAAGTCTATTGCGTCGGGATCGGTTGCGACGCGGCAAGCTGCCTTGTTGAGTTCGTCGGCGTTGAGGGCCAATCCGATGAACTCCTCGATGGCTTCCTCGTAGGCTGAATACGTCTCGGTTGGACTCGACGTATCCTGGAGCCGCTGGTCGAGTGCCTTGCGGAAGCGTTGCTGTGCGCGGTGTCGAGAAAGACTACCCATACGTAGATTCCTCCACCAGTAGAGGGGAGAGAGAAATTCGGTCGACGATCTATCTGAGTTACCCCACGCAGAGATGGTATCGCCCATTTCGTGGGGTAACTGACAGAGACGGCCTGCTCAATTAGCGCGTTAGAGCCGCGATTACACGCCGATCGTCGCGAGGACCTGCGGGATATAGATAGCTGCTCCTGTGGCACCGAGTCCAGCGACGAAGAGGGCGTTATTTGCCGTACTGTTCGCTGACGTCGTAAGATTCCACGTGTACTCCGTGTCGTCCACGGGGGCGAACGGTTGGATCCCCATCGGCGTTATCACGTCACCGAGGAGGTGCGTCGTGAGCCCCAGCGCGACGAGAAAGCCGACGCCAAGCGCAGGAACAACGAGAGACGGAGCGCTTGCTGTTGACAGCGTCCCGTTCACCGATTGTGTTCCCTGAAGCGCCGCGGCCCACGTCACAGCCGTTGCGATCGTGGACGCGACGATGATGAACCAGACGGTGTGCGTGATACCGCGGTGCGAAACGAAGGGGAGACGCTGGTCGATATCGGGAATCGGTGCCACGCCGGCGACGATAAGTATCCCCAAGAGGGCTTCTCCGGATGCTCGACTAACGGTAAGGAGAAACGCCAGCGGTGAGAAGGCGAGAAGAGCGAGCCCGTAATGACCGCGTCTATGCATCTCTGGAGCTGTTGCTCCATCTTCTTCGTGCAAGAAAAAGACTGTTCCGGGAAGTGAGACTGTCTCATCCTCACTGCGGAAGCGCGGTAGCTTCAAGCACCTCCTCGACTGGCGGTTTGAGGATTGGCTTGATGAGCAGGGGGGAAAGCGAGGAGGCAACAACGGTGGTCGCTCGCTCGGTCTGAGTAGCACAGCCGGGCGGGATCGAATCAGGTATGGGGACAGGTACGCTGTCGTGTTGAGCTGATGACTCGTTCTCTTTGAGCCCCTTGAGGTAGACGCGATCCTGCGTTGCGGTGAGACGCAAGTAGTCGTAATCTGTTTCGTTTGGTGCCAGCCGCTCGTAAGTAGCCGTCCTGAGGCCGTATTTGGACAGCGTCCACTCCAGGTCGTCGGTGTCAGGGAGGTGCGTTCGGATTGTGGAGGGCTCTGTATGGAGTTGGGCAACGACCGTCGCGACTGCGGTCTTGATGTCTTCAATACGTGCGTTCGTCCCTCCGGAGACGCCGTAGTCGCCGTCGTTGTTCTGGACGCTGTGGCCGCGTATCCCAGAAAGTCGCGCCTTATCGCTGGTGTCTGCCTTCCGAACCTGTGAGGGGTTCCCGTAGCCGGTCACGAGTTCGGTCATATAGTGCCACATCCCGTCGCGGTTCGCTCCGGAGTCGTTCAGATAGATACGGTGTCGGACAATCGACCCGCCTTGTCCCCATCGTTCGTCGAAGGCACGTCCCGAGGCTCGGTAGGTGATGGTCGTATCGTCGTGGTAATCGAGTTCCCACTGACCGATACGGGCTGGGGCGACTTTGAGCTCATCAGGAAGGTCAGATGTACAGAAGACGTTATGATCCGGAGTGAGCGCCATAACCTGATCGACGTTCAACAGTGCCGACGGATATGTTTCCTCGAAGACCCTGTGGACATTTTCGTAGAAATCGTTTAGCGGTGTTTCCGCTGTGGAGTGGGTCGCTTCAGACTTCTCAGTCGTCGATGTTACTGCGGGAGTATTTGTTGAGTGGCCGGATGTCGATTCTTCGGTCGTCGTGAACGCATCGAGTTGGGATTGGGAATTCGATGGCATCGTGAGAACTCCGTAATGTTACGAATGACCAACGTGAACTGGCTAGTCGTCGACGCGAGCGAGCGTGTAGTCGTCGTTCCTATCGAGGTAGCAGTGTAGTTCACATATCCGTCGATGGGTCGCAAGCTGGTTGATATCGAGTGCGCTGATAGAGTGCGTGGACGTCTCGAGCGGAGCCAACAATCGTCTTCTCAAGGACACGTCGCCCGTCACGGATGATAGGAGTGAATTGCTCGCTGGCGATCCGGAGGATTGCGTCCAGTCTCGTACAATTTTCGAAGTTGGTAGCAGGAAGATCAAGGACGAACACTTGACAGGTGACGAGCTGATCGTCTACGAAATTCCCTTGGATGTGATCGCGGGGATCCGTAGTTGGTTTTCGGGTGTGAGTCGGGTCGAAGCAGTACGCTCGATAGACCTGCGCTTCGGCGGTTTCTTCGCTGGCCTTGAGATGAGGGTATCGCTCGAGGAACCACGCACGGGTGGTCATCGGTGCGGGCCCGATCGCAGCTACGACGCCAGACTTGGTTTGTGCGAGACCCCGTGGCGGCGTCGCGTTGTCCTCGAGGGCCTGGAAGAGTTCTCGAAGGGCTTGACGCCGGTTCGCCTCGGATTGGAGAACAACGGACATTGTGGAGTGTGGAATACAGATAGTTATTCGCTGAAGGCGTCAAGCGTGACGTTCTCGATGGTATCGGGATCATCGATCGTGACGGCGTCCTCAACGTTTCCTTCAGAGAGGTCGCTATCGTTGTTGGTGTCGTCCTGAGCGGAGCCATCGGCCTCCTCAAAGTCCGTTTTGATGGGTACGTTGTCGGGGTCAAGTTCGGTGATAACCCCGTTGGCGGTTGAGTCGGTAAGGATTCGCGTGGGATGGTTTATTCGCCAAACGTGCCACGTCTCGTAGGTGAGGGAGTTTCCGTGGACGACGTACGCGGGGATGGCGTGGAGTGCAAAGTTGATGACGGCCATATGAGCGCACGTCTTGTCGATGTCGCGTGCAACGACAACGGTGGGCGTGTTAGGTGAGATGTGACGGAGCTGCTGGACAGCGTGGAACGGGAGTCGACCACTCCCGCACGCCGGATCGCTGATCGTGATAGGGTCCTCCTGAGAGGCATCACGAATGCCTTCGGGGGTGCTGAAGAGCATCTGAGCCTTCGCGATGGCGATATTCTGGGGTGTGAAGTGCTGGCCGAAGGCATCACTGTTAGCTCCGTAGTATTCGTAAATCCCACCGAGGAGTTCCGCCGAGTGCGGGTATCCCGGAACGGTCGTTTCTTCCATTGTATTGACGAGGGCTCCGAGTGCAGTCCCATAGGTCTCGAGAACATCTCTGGTGAGATCGTCGTCATCGTGGAGACGATCTGTGAGGTCGTGAACGAGTTCAAGGTAGTCGTCGTCGTTTCGACTAAGAGCGGTGACGATGAAGTTTAGCCAGTTCGTGAAGATGTCGTATGTGCGAAGGCCCGTTTTCTGGTGGACTTCATCGAGATGCTCGGTGATTGGTTCGTATGTACTCGGGTCAGCGATGGAAGCCATCGACGAATCGCCTCAGTTCAACATGGGGAGGGAAAAATCCAGAGAGGGGACACCCCACCAGTTCCGGCGTAAGGAGAGGCGAAAATCACCCCACCGGTTCCGGCATTATCGCAATGGGGTCACCCCTAGACTTCCGTCGTAAACGAGGGACAAATCGTATGAAGTCTCCAGATCTCGGGAGGGGACACCCCACCAGTTCCGGCGTTAGCGTGCGAATTTACTCTCTTTAGATGAAAGTAAGAGCGGGATGAGTGGAACCAAAAGACGGAAGAAAAGCTCCAGAACCCTCGTCAAGAATGAATACTTCAGGATACCACGGACAGATTAGAGACGAGAATTGGTCTCGGGAAAATCCTATCACTACTCGATGACGGACCCACACCCCTTCGGTTCCGTCGTTAGATAGACAAGGGCAACGCAGCTCAAGATCACGATGACCAGACACACCCCACCGGTTCCGACGTTAGCGGCCGTGAAAAGCGGTAACTAGACTGAGAATAGCAGAAGTCGTCTGTATTCTGTCCCACGATAAGAATATGTAAAAGTTGAGTTAGTTAACCCTAGCTTTATTACAATACAGCTTGAATAACTCCGCGGGACGAAATACTAGAGAGGAGGAAGCGGAGCGACTGGTAGGTTCGAGATGAAAATCAGTAACGGGGTGGAACGTCCAGAAACGCCGTAGAGACGCGTTCTATCCACTAAACCGCGATTGTACGTATCCTTCCCGTGGGGGTACACGTTCATCGGTAACGACGGAACCGAAGGGGTGTGTGTGTTGGGTTCCGTGATTGTTCGAAGATCGAGATAGTCCTTCCAGTAGACCTTCTTTCGTGGTAGATTTACGTCGGAAGTCGAGGTGGGAATACTTTTAAGTAATCGGGTTTCGTCGGTGCCTCTATGTCAAACGGCACCTCGACTTCCGATGAAAGTCGAGATTTGGATTCTACGTCTTCAGACGGTCAAGACGACCAATCTCGCGTCCAAACATCGGAACCGAAGGGGAGTCCAGACGAGAATGGAAAACCGCCATCAAGCGACGGGGACGGTCAACAATTCAAGGTTGACGACCCGCTATTTTCTAAACGGAAGGGAGTTTTCCAAAATAAGGAGATGGTCCGTGTCGGTTGGGTACCTGATGGCGATCGAATTGTCGGACGTGACGATTATATTTCCACTATCAGCAGCTGTCTGAACGACGCTGTCTATGGTGGTGCCCCAAATCACATCTCAATTACTGGGAAAACAGGAACGGGAAAATCTCTTGTCTCCCGATACGTTACTCGTCGAGCTGTCAATGCGGCAGTTGATGATATCCGAATAGGCCATACGTATCTAGACTGCTCGAAATCCTCAACTGAAGTCCAAGTCATCTCGACAATCGGCCAACAGCTGAACGACGAGGATATCTATGACGAGGATGAGGACGTCGTGAAAATGCCCGATACCGGGCTACCGAAAGACAAGTTCTACAAACGCCTCTGGCAGATTCTCGATCACTACGATTCGGCTATCATTATTCTTGACGAAGTCGACCTTCTCAAGAGCGACCACGTTCTGATGAGTCTCGCGAAGGCAGTCGAATCAAATGATACGTCGTGTCAAATCGGAATTATAGCAATAAGCAATCAAATCAACTTCTTCGACGAGTTGAACCCACGCACCAAGAGTGCCTTCCAGACTCAAGAACTCAATTTCGACCCATATAATGCAAATCAGATTCAAGAGATTCTTCGCGGGCGTGATGACGCATTTCGTGATGGTGTTCTTACTGATGAGGTCATTCCTCTTGTCGCGGCTTTCTCAGCCCAGGAACACGGAGATGCACGGAAAGCAATGCGGTTATTCAGGACCGCAGGAGAGCTAGCCGATCGTGAGGGAGCTGACATGGTCGAAGAAGACCACGTGCGAAGGGCTCAGGACGCACTTGAAAAGGATCGATTCCGCGACTTCCTCCAGGGTACCCCCACTCAAATGAAAGCAGCTTGTCTCTCGATTGCTGCTAAGTCACTTTACTCGCGTGACGATTACATCATCACAGGTGAACTCTACGATGCGTACCAGCAGATCACTAACGCGATAGATATGGACACGATTGGGATACGGCGGTTCCGGGATATTCTTGATGAGATGCAGCTCAGCCAGGTAATCGAAACTAAAGAGGTGAATATGGGAAAAGGCGGTGGCCGCCACAACTCTCATCGGTTACTCCACAATCCTGAGGCTATCCTTGATATCGTAATGGAGGATTCTCGATTCGGAGATATCTCTAAATCCTCGCTGAAACGGTTCGCCTGACTAATCAGATATTATATTGATGAGATGTACCTTCGTTTAGTCCACTCGTCGCGACGGGGCACAGTACGTCCTTCACGGTTCTCCCAATCAGTACTAGAGACGGGTTTGATCCGATCGAGTTCGAACCCAGCGGCTCGGTAGCAGACTCCAGTGTTGTCGTCGACGCCGGCGATCGCGACGAGTCGCTCTCGCTCGGTATGCTCACGTACCCAGTCTCGAAGACGCGCAAGCATCCAACTCGACGTATTCGGTGGGCGATTCGGGTGATTCGCAAGCCGTGTAACATACAGCTCTTCACGAGCCCCGTCGTAACTGTATGTGTACGGCTGTGCGAGTACCGCCACTGAGTACGGATGCCCCTCGTGGGTAGCGATGAATCCGGCCTTCCATTTCGCGACACCGCCGAGGCGGTGGTCGATGCGGCCGTCCGGACCACCGATAAGAAGGTGATTGACGAATTGCCGACTCCCTCGTCCACAAACGCGGTGGACTGTGAGGTCGGTGACGTCCTCGAGAGGCGGTGGCGTGACACGCTTGGGTTCCCAATGGGAGACCCTCCAGTCCGGTTTTTCACCAGGTTCGACGTTTATCTGTGGGAAATCCGGCATTCCCGCTGGTGGGTATGTACGCCACTCAGGATCACTCGAATGGAGCGCTGCGACCATCGACTCATCGGCAGGGAGCCGTTCCTGGAAGTGAACGACCAATGAACGGCCTCCTCGAGTGAGCTGAACGTTAGTGATGACGCGACGTCGGTAAACAGCCTTCACCTCGGGAATGGGGAATCGACTTCGAGAGTCGATGACGGTTCGCTCAAAGATGTGATCGCCGGCGCGAATCGTCGATGCGAGCTCGGTTGGTTTGTTGCTGGCCAGCGAGGAATGGTCAAGAGGTGCTGGTTTTGACCCGTCACGAACGGGAAAAGCAAGTGATGACATACTGATGGGTCGACAGAGTGATGGCGGTTACTCGGTCTCCGGAGCGATGTGGTGGAGGGAGTGGCCGTCTGGGGTAAACCACTCACAGTCGAAGGAGACTGATCGGGGGATATCTCCACAGCCGAATTCGAGGACTGCTTCAACCGTCGTGTCGTCGACGATCGTGACGCGGTATAGTTCGCCGTCGTAGGAATTCCAGTACCGCTCGCCGACTGCAACGTCGGTCCGTCCAGTCGTCGCGAACGCTGTTGATTTCCCGTCAGGGAGCTCTACCCGGAAGGCTATCCGATTCGGGTCATTAAGCGTCTCGAAGAGGTGTGACTCACTCGGCATAACGCGCTAGAAATGGACGTCGGCGGGGACGAGCCATCCCCGGGACATCTGCTCATCTTCTTTTGTGGCCGCTGCGGCGTCACCGTCGCCGCCGACAGTACCGGACGAGGCGTTGTGTAGGCGATCGACGTATTTGTCGACGGCCGTCGGTGATACGAGACCGCCTCCGTATTCGTTATAGATGTACACTGACGGTCCTCGACATTCGGCGAGCTGTCCCAGGTGGAATCGTACTCCGTCGACGTTGTTCATCACGTCCTCAACGGAGAGATCTTCGACTTTCGACTGGAATCTCGACAACGTATCTCGGAACTCCTCTGTTTGTTCTTCGAGCGCGTCATCGAGGAGTGCTTGCCCCTCGTCGCTGTCGAGTGGGAACGCTGGAGCGACCGTTGTCTCGTCGACAGTCTCAGAGCTGCCATCACTGATGACGTTCGCGACGTGCGGCTTGTAACGTGAGTCCGATTGATCGAACGTCCCGTAGTAGTCGTAGACACTGGCAGTATCGACGCCGACACCGACGAGTTTGTCGAGGGCGCTGTGAGCGCGGGCGAGGGCGTCGTCTTGAGTGGTACCGGGAACAAGTACGCGGATAAGCTGGTGCATCTATCGATGGAACCTCCACTCTTAGTGGAGGGTGAGAAATACACGGTGAGAGCGTGTCGTATTGTGGGGGTAAACTATAGTAATCGTTAGAAGTAATTACGTATATCTGGGGCAGAAAGCTGTTCAAGAGCGTGGTCGATCGCCGACGTAAGTTCATCAAGTGAGTCGAACAACCGGTTGCTGAGCGTCTGTTTCAGCTGTCGCCAACACTCTTCGACTGGATTTAGCTCGGGTGTGTACGCTGGTAACTGAACGAATTCGAGGTCGTCACGGGCCGCCAGGTCCGTGACGGCCGACGCCCTGAAGTACGGCGCGCCGTCAAGAATAATGATCAAATTTCCTTGGAATTCTTCACACAACGCGAGGATATATCGATGTTGCCCGCGAAGGGATTTACTGCCATGTTACGTGTCTCGGTTCATACTGGAAGATCCCAACATCAGGCTCAGGGTTCCCCACCAATCGGAGGCTCTCAACTGCATTCACGCCGTCGCTTAACTGCTCACTATAGACTCGATCGACAACAGCCCTGATTTTCTCGATGAGCTCTGAATCGGTCTCTCCAGCCAT
This sequence comes from Halogranum roseipondis, assembly GCF_059695585.1. NCBI lineage: Archaea > Methanobacteriati > Methanobacteriota > Halobacteria > Halobacteriales > Haloferacaceae > Halogranum > Halogranum roseipondis. The sequence goes on along the minus strand of NZ_JBUEED010000004.1, from coordinate 69,323 downwards.
CCTACCTTAACAAATAAAACTCGATTGTTAAATAGAACTGCCAACACCTGTAAAAGTGGATTTGCTAACGAGGAGTCACACGGTTTTGTATGAGGCCTTTTGATTGATACCGGTCATCTTCGTACTTTGGTTCCGTCAGATAGCTACTGTCGACGTCTTCGATAGACTAGGTAGGTCGTGGGTCCGAAGAATCCGAAGACAAGCCCTAAGTAGTGGGATAGAATGTTCACTGCGCCATCGCCTTGGGCAATATCTTGAGGAAAGAGCAGTACTGGAGAGATCAGGAACAGGAGACTGGTGATCATAACCAGTTCAAAATATCCCTCCATCGAAGTTAGCTCGACAGCAGCATTCTTTGCTTCGTCAAGACCTATCTGGTATATGTCGTAGATGGTAAGGAGTACTGCGATCAGCAGGATTCCGGCTGCTGCAGTAACGCCGGAGTAGGTTAGTGCGATGATTCCGGCGGCTATTAGAAACAGTACGACTCCGTGGGTTGGTTCTATCTTCTCTGAGACTTTATTGTGGATGAATAGGAATAGCGAGACGGGGAGAAGGCCAAAGAATGCGGAGCCGATTCCGGAGAAGCCTGCTCCGGTTCCAGAGCCAAGGACGGCTATGTTGATTAGGGCTATCACGAACGGCAGGATGAAGAGAAGTGACAGAAACGTGTATCGGAACAGCTTCCGTTCATTCGCCAGCACAAAGAGCAGATATATTGGGCCGATCAGGACGCAGTAAGCCGCTAAATTATTGCTGAAGTGATCGAATCCTCGATGTACAAAGGCAGAGCTCCAGAGGTTGAAAATAGAGTAATCACCGTAGTCCAGGATCAAAGCGTTCTGAATTGATTCAGGAAGCAGGAAGATCAGCAAGAGAAGGATTGGCACCGAAGAAATCAAAACCAAATCCGAAACCCGTGCTTTCTCTCTTACTTCGCTCCGAAAATCACCAAACCACGTCATAGAACGAAACATCCCCTCAAGGCCTAAATAATCGGGTTTGTTGAAATCATCAGCTGATGACACATTCTTTTTCGGCTGCGGTCAATAAATTGGTGTTCTTCATAGTGAAAACAGCTGTTATATAGTCTACATTTCCCCCTTCCAGCATATCAAACACATCCACAAACTGTTTGTATTGGCGATAAACGTATGTTCCTTAATCAATATAATCTGGTATGGACCGTAGAGACTTTCTCCTGAGTTCGACTGCGGTGCTCACATTTGGTTTCTCGTCGGTTGGCAGTGCGGTAACATCTGCTAATGAAAACACAATTAACGGAATAACTCTCCCCGAGTTTGGCGATCAGTGGGATGACGAGGAAATATCCGAAGAAGCGTATAGCTTCGATTGGGAGGGGGTTCGAGCAGAGCAAGCAGAGCTTGGGGGAACCGCTGACGAATTCGCGTCAAATGCACCGTCTATTGCGTCCTTCCTAGCTATTCGTGCAACCCCTACACAGATGATTCAGAATGATGAAGAGGATACCTCATCACGAATTACAATCGGTGGTGGTCCAGTCCCATTTTCTGTATCGGTCAATAACCCGATGACGATTCTTCGAGAGAATACTTGCGGAGAGAACCCCTATAGTGAGACAACCACTAATTTCGCCCAGGAGGTATATACACAACAAACGCGCGAGTTGCATGGTTATGGGGGTGAGCCGTCTATACAGGATGGGTTACAGAAAGATTGGTCCATAAGCTGTATCAGGGAATTCGGGTATGAGAAACCCCAGTACCGCCACTTCGGCTTCACATTTGAGGTAGAGTGGGAAGCTGGTGACAACGACGAATTGGAAAACATCGATTTCCGAGGTCTCCTTTCCCTCGAAAGCTCTGGAGAAGAGTTTCTGCTCGTCGGTGGTATGGTGCCGGACGAAAGCGTGTCAACTGGGCTCCTCGGTGAAGAGATCGTTGAGGATGAGAGTAGCTTACAGTCGACGTTAGTGTCTATGATGGAAGAGACCACGCTGGCTGAGGAGTAAGTCAACCCGCTGTATGTATCGACGGCGGTGGAACACTTGTCACAATCTGGTGATCTCACAGAGTCAGTTAGAACATATCGAGACCGGCCTGTGCTGAATCGCTCTCGTTGATCATCTGTGTTGCTGTACTCTCGGCTGTATCGGGATTCTCCCCGGGAGCCTGTCCAGGAAGACAGGGGAGACTCTGGAGAAGCTGGTCGGAGATCTCACCGGCCGCGAACCCCTCGGCAAGACGTTCCGCTGCCGTCGTCGTGGAATCGTGTAGCCAGAACGCCTTGGGGACGTCACCGGTTTCGACGTCAAGATCATCGACGTGCTCGGTAAACCAGCGGTCGCGGTCGCGCTTGAGCACTTCGCGGAGGTTACGGGCTTGATCGCGAATTTCGTCGTCTGCGGGGAGGATCGTGAAGTTTGAGGGAAGCATCGCGTCCGCATCTTGGTCATCGTCACCGATTCCGTCGAGGTACTGGCGGAAGGCGTACTGATAGAGGCTGACGAACTCCGTGTTCGTGAATGCCGCGTGGGTGAGGGAGGCCGTCGAACAGAGTACTGTGAGCTCGCCCCACGTTGCGACGGGCACACGTTCACCTGGAGGTGTGTCCTTGACGAGTGCGCGACGCTCCTCGTAGATACCGTCAGTAAGATTGGCGGCGCCGGCAGCGTGATCACTCGCGATGATCGGGTCTGAGGTTATGCGATATGTCTGGATCTTAGTGAGAGTACTTGTATCGATCTGCATAGTCAGGAGGAGTGGAGTGCTTGGGAAGGCTATCGTCGAACGTGTGAAGTCCGCGAGACATCGGGACTCACAAGCAGGCTGGTGACGGGTCGTGTGGGTGGTGGTCGGTGCCGTCGAGTGAATCGCATTCGGACGTGTCGTCTTGAGTGGAACATGACGGGCAGGAAGCGGGGTCGTTGTCGTGTGGGCAGCGGAGGGGGGCACCGTCTCGTTCCAAGACTGTCTGGACGGTATCGAATTGGGCGACGATGAGAGTGTCTGTCGCGACGTGGTAGTAGGCGTTGGCGTCGACAACGGTGTTGTCGAGGACCTCGACGAGGATAGCGTTGTGGAGAGCTTCAGTGAGCGTAATCGCGGGCGACCCGCGCGTAAGCCACTGCAGTTGGGGGTGGCTCCCCGAGTCTGTAATGGAGGGCGTCATCGTGATCACCGTTGCTTCCGGGGCGTGTGGGTGGCAGCGACAGTCGGGCTGACGAACCGGCGGGCGCGCTGCGGGATGTCAACACCGACGTCGATTGGGAGAACGTACTTGGCGTCAAGGTCCTCTTCGTGGGCGTTGGCGAGACGGGACGCAGCCGCGAGCTCGTGTTTGCACATCACCGCCCACTTGTTCGTCTGCTTGTAGGGACAGCCACAGACGACGGCGTCCGACCAGGGAAGGAACGCGTAAGTGGACCCGCTGGCGAATTCCCCGACGAGGAGCGGCGCCGGGAGAGTGATCCCGTATTCGGAGGGCAGGATGTGGTTATCGAGCTGGGCTTCCCGAATGACGTCGTCTACATCGAAGTCGTGTCCGTCGGCATACTCGATGGGATCGGTGTTCGCGTCGACGATGGCGACTCCGTGGAAAGTGTTTGTGTGGAGGGGGAGGAGGGAGTCGGCTGTTCCTTGAATAGTGTCGAGATTTTTCGGGATGAGCTCCGTGTACCACTTTCGGCGATCGGCGCGAATCTGCTCGAGCTCGCGGTAATGTGGTTCGAGCTCACCTGTGAGGAATGCAGGAGCCTCGCCCAGGAAGTTATCGAGGCGGTCGTAGGAGGGAAAGAACCGGCGTTCGCTTTCGTAAGTATCGACGAGCGTTTTCTGGATGTACTGCCGGGCGAGCGGGGTGGGAGGGTGGGTCTCGTGAGATAAGAGCCCGCCAGCCTCGATGATGTCGAGACGGATGCGGTGCTCGATCGGTTCGATCTCCGGTGGGTCATTACCCGTGGTGTTCTCATAGTCAGGGTGCGATGCGTCGAGCGCGCCTGGGGGAAGTTCGAGCGGTGGGAGGTGCTCGTCCGCCGGGGTGATCTGGTGGGTAGACATCCGTAGTTACCTCCACCTCCTGTGGGGGGCGAGAAAGCAACTGGAGAGTGCTCATCACAATTTACCCCACAATAGTTATGGCTATGCCCCTCTGTGGGGTAACTAATGACGGACGACACTGAGCGACCTTCTGGACCTGACCTTCCGGCACACGTTCGAGACGTGGTGGATGAATTATCGGTCGAAGAGCTGGAGGACTTGGCTGACTACGCACAGGCTCTTGCCGATTGGAAGCGGGAGCAACCACCTGCATCTCCAGATACTGCTCCCGAGGATGCTGTCGACGATGATGTCGTCGAAGACCTTGAGGAGCAGGGTGTCTCGATGGACCCCGACGACTACGATGATGTCCCTGCTACAGGGGCCTACATCACGGTGAAGGAGCCGAAACAGGGATACAGGTATTATTATTGGCAATGGCGAGACGGTGACACTTGGAAGAACGAGTATATCGCGCCTGTCAATCCGAAGGGGGACTGATTCTCGTGTCAGATGACGGTGACGTTTCCGAAGACGCCCTCGAACTCTTTGCGACCGAGGGTCGGCGATCCGCGGAGCCAAGTGTGGTGGGCGCCGCGCTGGACTTTGAGATAGGGGTGGCCGCCGTCGTTTCGGAGCATTTTGAGCTGCTTACACCATTTCCCCTTTTCGTTTGTACCGATCTCCGCGAGAAGCCCTTCTCCACCCTCCTGGTTGTCAGCCCAGTCGACGAGAACATCGAAGTTCGCGGGTGAGAATGGATCAACAGGGAGCGTATTCCGGACTTCCGTAATGATGTCGCGGAGTTCGTTGGGGTAGAAGATGACGGGAGTCGGATCGGGGTGGTCGTTGACGGTTGGATCGTATGTGGAGTCGAATTCGTAGCCGATTTCAGCGGTTTGATAGCCCGTTGCGGCCCGGCCGTACTCTGAGGGCCGATCGAGGCCTGTTGGCGTGACGATTGCGAGCGACGTGGTGCCGTCGTCGTCTCCCCAGTTTGCTTCTGCTAATGCGAAACGCATAGCCCACTCGTCGTATATCCGATATTAAAAAATACCGGTAGAATAGGTGTGAACAGCGGGATGGCTTGGGTGAGATCGGGACGGCCGTTAGTAGAGGCTAGTGAGACCGAGACTGGCGAAGAGGATAGCGTTATAGCTACCGTGAATGAGGATCGGGACGAAGAGTGAGTCGGTACGCTCGTAGGTGAAGCCGAGGATGAGTGATAGCGCAAAGAGTGAGAGAAGGACGTTTCGGATGCCGCTCAAAGAACCCTGCAGGGCGAAGAGATGCACGCTCGCGAAAAAGAAGCTGGCGAGGAGTATTGCTCCGATGGCAGAGAAGTACCTGCGGAGATACCCTTGAATGAGGCCGCGAAACAGGATTTCTTCGCAGGGTCCAGTGATGAGAAGGGATACGACGATGAGCCCGCCGAACATAGGGAGGGAGGCGTGTTTGGTGGCCTCGATCGCAGTCGCGTTCTGTGCGGTTGGAACGTTGAAAAACGTGAAGAGGGACGTGAGTACGTATTCTGTGACAATCATCACGAGAATGCCGCCGAGTATCCAGCGGGCGTCGCGATGAGTCGGACGACGGAAGCGGAGGCCTGTGGGGAGGAGGTCCGTTTTCCAGTAGAGGAGACCACCGACAAAGATCGCGTATCCGAGTTCACTAAACGCGGCGGAAGCGAGGAAGCGTGCCGTCTCTGATTGCTGGGCAACTGGGTAGGCCTGATCAAGAACGACGATGCCCACATAGCCGACGATGAGACTGGTAATGATCGCGCCGAAGATGAAGCCAAGTACGAGGACGACGGAGCGGAGCGTTCGCCAGAGGTAGATGACGTCCTCCTCGAATGTACTATCTGTAGCCATCGCTGTTCGCGTCGTGTGTAACGGTTGTAGGCTCGCTGGTATTAACGGTCGGGTGAGTCAGCCAGCTGTGTAATCGTTGGGTGCGCTCTGTTGAGAGGAAATGTCAGGATACGTGTCGGTACAGGTTGGGCCAGTCTGATCGACAATTGCGGTGAACGCGTCTCGGTTGAGGTTCCAGTCGAGAGCGCGGTCGTAGTCCGGCGTGGGTGAGCTCGTTCCGTCGACGAGCTCCTGAAACTCGACGGTCATTTTCGCTTGACTACCTGGTGCGTCGCGCCATCGAATGACTGTTCCCCCAGTGTGGTCGTTGGTGTCGACGGTGACGGTACCGAAGCGGTCGTCGTGATCGTCGTGATCGAGCTTTGGGTTGCAGAACGCGGCGACTTCAGAGGCTGAGTAAAAGCCGTCGTCGCGACCACGGTTCGTCTCGACGGGAAACTTGAAATCGTCCTGCTCGGTACAGCGGAAGACTCCTGAGAGTTTATACTCGTCGACGGTTTCACTCGTGGTGTATCCCGATCCGAGCACGGGAGAGTCCACTGTGCCCGTAGAAATGAGGAGGGCTGCGGTATCCGGTTCGGGGAAGGGTCGAATGTACCGATAGATGTGTTGGCAGTCGGTGTTCGTACACTGCCGGAGTTCGACGGCCTTGCCTGCCTGCTGTTCGATACGTATCGGTTCGCCACTGCGTTCTTCACACGCTGGGCAGACGCGATGGTCGCTATCGGGCGTCCAGGCGTGGAGACAGTCGAGGCGGTCTTCCTCGAGGCGGTAGACGCGGTCGAACCGCGCAAGCAGGTCACTCGGCTGGGGGGCGCGATCGTCGTTGTCTCCGGGGAGTTCGTGTGTCCACGCGATGCCGGCTATCGACGACTGCTGGTTGATGGTGCCCCCGATGAGCTGCCCTTGTGTGCCGTCTTCGGCGACGACTGAGAGCGGGCTGTGGAAGATCCCGAAGTTTCGCTTGACGACCGCGTATTCGGTGCCATCGATCCAGAGAAGGTCGCCTTCGTCTGCCGCGTAGAGGTCTTCGGCTGTCTCCACGGAAGCCGTTACTCGTTCCGCAGGAGGTTGTTCGAGGACGTGTCCCTTGTAGTCGAGATCCGTGAGCTGCGCTTGAGGAGTTCTGGTTGTGTCGGTCATAAGAGGCGCTCGCTGTCTATCGGCGACGAAGAAATCTACCTCCTGACAGTGCCATATGTCAGTTGTCTCCGCGAACGTGGTCACGGAACGCAGTTCGAGTCTGTCCCTTCTCGAGCATCTTCCGAGTGAACGCACGATACTCACGGCGTGCGTGGCCGAGGACTTGCGGATCGAGTGAGCCGTCCCACTTAACGAGTTCGCGGATGTCGACGCCACTCCCCATCGAGAGAAATACGGCAACCATATTTTCGGGCCCCCAGAGTTCATCCCCGGCAAGGATGGCGTTCGCCTCCCAAGGGACGCCTGTAATCTTTTCGGAGAGTTCACGGGGGTTCCAGGGTATCCCGTCGTCGGCCGACGAGACGTCCGTAACCTCGGGATTCGACATCGTGCGATCCTCTTCGAGAGTGAAGAACACTCGAGCCTCATTGAAGCCCTCACACGGAAAGTAGAGACGTCGCGCGGCGCAGTCCTCGCAGTAGGTCGCAAGTGGCGTGAGCGGCCGCTTCCCGGGATGCTCACGTATTTTGGACTGCCAGACGGGATGGTCGGGATTGAGGACGCGGTCGGTAACGTACTGTGCGACACGGGGAGTGCTCGAATAGGCGACGCCAGCGGCGCAGAAGTCGCAGATGAAGCGGTCAGGATGGTCGTGCTTCGTCTCGTACGTATGGCCGTCGTAGAGGTCGAGGAGCTGTGCAACGGTCCAGTCGGGGTTGATACGGGTGTCGTGGTCGATCATCGGTTACCTCCTGATCGGGACGCCGTTGAAGCGGACGTCGAGGATACCGCGGTAGTGTCGCTCTCCGTGTTGAGTTGGTCTCCCTTTTCGACGTCGTTGACCTGTGTATCGTACCACCGGAGCTCGCCGTGGCGGCCCTCCTGTTTCCGGTGGATCCCGGTGGATTCGACGAGTCTGATACCTGCCAGATTTTCCTTGTGAACGCGACAGCGGAGGCACAAATACTCGTCTTGGAGCCGGTCCAGAATTGCGGTCGCGACGCCTATCCGTCGCGCGTTCGGTGTGACGGCGATTCGACTCACGAACGGCATTCCGACGGTATCGACGACTGCCATTCCGAGGCGGTCACCGTCGAGAAGGGCCTCCCACGCCTCTTCCTGTTTTTCGGCGGCGGTCAGATTCGGGACATCGTGGATCTCGTAGAAGAAGCACCACACGGCGTTTGGCGAGAGCCGTGAGTATCCGACGGTAATGTCGGGATCGGTGTCGATGGATGCCATCGGTCAGGTGGTCAGATTTTGGTACGGGACGTGCGAGAGGTACGTCCGGCACTCGGGGCAGATAACCGAGAGGACGGGACCGTTCGCGTCGCCAGTCTTGACGTACTCGAACTCGCCGTGACTCGAGTTGTAAATGTCTTCGCTGACCGTCATGGCGCTCAGGGCTTCGGTCCCACAGACCGGACAGGGCTCTCCGAATCCCCAGTCCGGTTCGTGAATTGATTGCCGGATTTGGAATGCGTCGGACGGAAGCTGACGGAGGAGTTTCTGGACGTATTCGGGACCGACAGTATCATCGTCCGGCGATTTGGAGGGGATGAGGAGTGACTCAAGAACGTCTGAGGGGGATTGATCTTCGGAGTCGATTCGCTCTTCTTTGATGTTGATGACGATGACTGTCATGGAAGGCTTGAGAAGGGAGCTGCTGGGTTTGACACCCCGCGGGGCTACTAGCGGATTTGGACGTGGTGGGTTAGTCCACGTCGATAGGCGTGTCGAGACGGGCGGCGGCGACGCGATAAGCGGCGACAATCTCGTCGACGGTGACGTCGTCGTCTGCCTCGCGCTCGATGGTGATCTCGATCTCGCGGCGGACGGTGTCTGCGTCGTGGCTGTATCGCCAGATACCTTGTTCGACGCGGGGGTGGGTCAGGATGTTGTTTGGGACTCCGAGGTCGTCGACGGCGCGGAGAACTTCGGCGGTTGCGTGAACCCGGTCCCCGTAGCCATCGATCCCTTCTCGGAGCGCCTCGATGGCGTCTTGGAAGGTGAGGTCACTGGCCTCTTCACTAGCGGCGATGTGTGCGGAGACGGTGTCGGATGTTTCGGTGGGAAGCTGGCGCTGGGGTTCTGAGGTCATATTCACTTTTAATTAGTGCGAGAGTGGACTGCTTTGACCGAGCGGAATACTCGTGACTTCGACGAGTTCGAGGTGGCTGTCCGCTTGTGCCTGCTTGGCCGCCTTCTCACGGTTCGTTGTGAGTGTCGGGCCGAACTGACCAAGCTTGAGGAGGACGTCTCGTTCCGAGTTGAGCACACCGTATTGCTTGATCTCGCCTCCTGCTGCGGGCTCGTCGGCGCGGTCGACGACGTCGATGTTGAGTGACTGCCACGGCTTCCCGGTGTACTCGACGTGGACGTCCTCGCCGTGTTGGCGGGCGATGTAGTCCCACGCTTGGATGAGTCCCTTCAGGGCATCGTGGCGTTCGCCTTGATCACGACCGAGTATGTCGACCGTGAGGGCTGTCGTCGCAAACGCCATATGGACTCCCTGTCGGTTTTTGAGCTGCTGTTCGACATCGAGCCTCTCGGGGAGATCCGAGAGATCGAATTCTGACGGTGGAAGGAACGATCGCATTTTGTGCACCTCACTTCTGATGGGGGCGAATAACAACAGGTGGTGCGACTACTCGTGCCAGATTCGAGCATCGAGGAACGGGCCTTCGCGATAGATCTCTGCGTCGTCGAAGACGCGGTCGAGCTGGCGCTTGACCCGGCGGAGGCTCGGTGCGCGCTCCGGGGGACGGAATTGGAACGCGGAGTACCAGGTTGCTTGGTCTTCTTCGATACCTTTCGGGAGGAGGACGGGAGTGAGTGCATCCGACCAGAGATTCCGATCATCAAGGATGGCTTCGAGTGTATTGTGGGAGAGGGATTCACCGGAGGTATCTTCGGCGTAAACGAAGACTGTCTTTGGATATGAGCTACCGACCCTGTAGTCGCGGTTGTACTGATGATTGAGGCCACCGAGAGCGCGGTATTCTGCCCCGGTATCGGGGTCGATCGGGCCGAATTCTCCGGGTTCGCCGACAGCTTCGAAGTTGCCCGAGGGCATATAGCGTTCGTTGAGTGGGGCGTGCGTCACGTGGGCGTACGCAAGCCGGCTGAGAGTGGCGAACGGTGCGGCCGAATCGGTGTCGTCGGATGGCGTGGTGGATGCGTTGGACATAGTATCGGATCAGGTTACGACGGAAGTCCGGGGGTGTTGGTGAGTCAGGACTACTCCGGCGACGGGATGAAAGGGATAATCACGCGCTCTCTTGGTTGATGGCGGTCACCTCGTCGCCAGGAACGAGCTCGTCGCGATCGCGGCGCTCATCGCAGTTCGTACAGTAGACGCCCTCATTTTCAACGTCACTTCCGACAACCTCACCGCGCTTCATACCGACCTCTTCGAAAGTACCGTCCTCGTACTTCTGGATGTCGCCGAACTGGACTTCTTCAATGATCCAAGAGAACGACCGGCCGCCACACTCCGGGCAGGTCATCGGAACCGGCGTGTTGTGTTCAAACGTCATACGTCGACCTCCACGTTCTCTAGGGCCCGTTCGTACAGGGCATCAGTGATCTGCGTCTCGGTTTCAGAGATTGCCGACTCGAGTGAGCGTTCATCTAGATCGCCGAGATCTGGATCGGCCAGCTCGCCGTCGATGAGGTGTTGCGTTGCGACTGCCGTATGGGCTGCGAGAACGGCGATAGCGGCGTCAAAGGCTGGGCCACTGAGGATGCCTGTTTGCATCTCTCGATAGGCCGCGTCGTAGTCTTCAGGCGAGCCGGGAGACGGAACAATATCGTTGAGCGAGCTGGTCTTGGTGAGGTCGTACGCGATGGCGTCTTGGGAGTCGTAGCCATCGCGGAGGGCGATACCAAAGCCGGCACGTTCCAGCGTGTCGAAAAGTTCGATGAGTGCGGCTTGTGAGGTGTCGTCAGGGACGAGGAGTGAGGCAACGGAGTCCTCGTCTCGAGTGCTGTCTGTCATTTGTTATTGAAACCTCTTCGCGCCTGTAACGGAGAAGAAAAACTGGGCTCGAAATAGTAGTTACTTGGGGCGGTAAGCGGGGCCCGATTCGTGCCTCGTGACTTTGGTTACCGTGATGGCGTCGACGTCGACCTCGAGAATACCGGGATGGTCAGGGGTGGCAGAGAGATCGAAAAGTCCCTTATTGAGGCGTTCTTGAAGCCAGTCGGCGTAGATGTCGGCTGGAATTGATTCGTCGAGGTCCTCTGTTGCACCAAGGGGAATCTGTACGTTGATGGTTACCGTTCGATCGTGGTGAGTGGACGAATTCATAGCGTGTGGAGCTGTAGGTAATCTATCGCTGGTCTCGAATCGCGTCGAGACTAAACCCCTCGTCAGGGTTGCGGATGGCCTCGAGCGTGTCGGTGACGAATTCGAGCGCCTCAATCTCTGACTGAAGCCGGGCGATTTCTTCCTCGCGGTCTTGGATGGCGTCGATGATGGCGGCTTCTGCCTGCTGGTAGTCAGCGTCCTCACGGACGTCGTTGTCGTCGTCCTCTTGGATTGATGTGGTGAGTGCCGATGACGGGAGTTTCCCGTCGGGGCGGGGGACCGTCTCTTCTTCAACTTCGATAGCGACACGTCGGACGTGCTTACAGCCGCCCTCTGGATCGCGATCTTGGTAATCCGGACAAGTACACGTTTCGTCGATGAGGTCGACAGTGTAGGTCTCCCCGGACTCACCGGTTACTGAGTAGATGCCGCCCTGCTTGAGGAGCGCGACATCCATCGTTTCGTTACGAGCGCGTTCGTCACGTCGGTCAGTACTCTGGGGCAGCGTTGGGGACGAGGCGGATTCGTCTCCGGTTACTGCGGTGGAGTGTGAACTCACGATATGATTCCTCCACCTGCTGGCAGGGGAGTGAAAAACGCCCGCGTCACAGATCGCTCATCTATTCACGTGATGGCTGGCGATGCCTATGACGGCGTTTTGGAAGTCGAGATCGCTATTCGGTTGTTTCGGAGCAAGGCCCTGCAGATCGGACTCTCGTTTCTTGGTCGTTCTCCTTGACCTGGGTGGTGAGGACTCGGTGGGTGTCGGAGTCGTGGATACGACGCTGGCGCTCGAGGCCGTCTTGAGGGTTCGGCCCTGCGAGGGCGATGACGAACCAGCCTGAGTCGGGTGCGCCACGAGTTGCGTCCAGGACGCGGTAGATACGGCCAGACTCATCGTCGAGGAAGAGGACCTCCAAGTTCTTGCTCTCTGGAGAGCGGTCTGCTTGATCGATCGCGGTCAGGACGCACTCGTCTTCGAATTGGTCGCAGAGCTGCTCGAACGATTGTGGACTATCCGTGTCAGTCATCGGTTGTTCTATCCTCTACTTCTCGGGGGTCGAACAAACACAGGTAGAGATGCTGGAAGAATATGTTGACTACGTGCTTGAAGCCGAGGAGGGTTTAAAAATCAATCTGACCGCTGATGAACTGGCGCAGTCAGTAGCTGATTTCACAATTCGAGTTAACCGTGAATCTCTATCCACTCTTGATACTCTTTGGTAGAGAGCAACCGACCACACTGTGCGCAGTAATGTAAATCTCGTCCCCCCTGCTTTCGCTCTACAGACAATCGGGTGTCGCTTTCAATAGAAGCACAATTGGCACAGGTCTCGTTGGCCCGTTGTTCCTGCCGTCGCTGACGTGCTTCATCAAGATGCTCCATCATTTCATCAATCACTGTGTGATTCTCTCTAGCTTGCTGGAGGAACTCAACGTCCAGCACTTCAACCGTGATTATCGTTGGCTCCGTCTCGGTGTTAACATCACTAATTCTGGCAGTAAAGACACACACGTCGCCTGGAACGATTCGTGTCTCGACCGCCTGTTCATATCTGATTTGAACCCCTTGAACGGCTTCTAAAAAATCAAGATCAAGGAACTCGGCCTGTTGATTTGGAAGGACTCTGACGGGTATTTCGCCCACTGCGCCAGTATTAGTCACCCATCGCCAGTCCGTCATCAATTGCGTATAATGATGGAAACTTGTTAGTAATTACTGGGCTGTGGTTGATGACCCGCGTGAAGAAAACTATCGCCCGATATCTGTGACAGAAATTCACCGATTCTGTTCGTGAAAAATGCGGATACGATGATATTAACCGAATATCTTGCGCTCACCCGCTGGAGACACAATTCTTTCCTTACGAAACATTTGAGACACCTGTCCTCTCGTCTCTTAAGTTTCGCAGATCACACCGCAGATTTGGTGAAATATAACTTCTCGGGAGACCCTTCGTCTTTGGTCGAATATATGAAGAGATCCCTAGAGGGCAGGCAATAACCAATTAAGGGATAGAACAAAGTATCTCGTACCGGAAGGGACACAATATCCTTGCCGTCAAACCAGCACTCTCTCTTTGATCCGGATCTAGTGGACAAGTACTTACAGCAACAGGAGGTTAAACGCCCGGCCGACACCGACGACATCGTCGATGCAGTCGAAGGATGGACGGGTACCAGCACGTCGCTCACAGAGCGCAACCTGCAGCAGTCGTTCGTAAGCGACATCTTTTCAGATGTTCTCGGATACACACGACCGCGCAGCAGTGCCGGTGAATTTCAGCTCCTCCCCGAATCACTCTCCGAAGGCGGTGAAGGGTTCCCTGACGTACTACTCGGGCACTTCGAACAGGACGGCGGTGAACTCACAGAAGATGTTCGGAAGGTCGTCGGTGAACTGAAAGACCCGGGGACCGATCTCGATAAGGTCGATCCGTCACGCCTCAAATCCCCCGTTGAACAGGCCTTCGAGTACGCAATTACGAATGGTCTGTCCGTCCGGTGGGTTGTCGCGTCGAATATGGAAGTCGTCAGACTGTACCACCATGGCAGCATCGACCACTACGAAGAGTGGGAGATTGACGAATTTCTTGATGTAGACGGTGTGTTGACTGAGACGTTCTGGGAGTTCTACTTCATTATGCACCGACGGTTCCTAATCGGTGAAGACGCCGATTCGGATATTGAGAATCTTATGGCGCAGAACCTCTCCGAACGGTTGGAACTCACCGAGGACTTCTACCAGTTCTACCGTGAGGCAGTTGAGGATGTCTACGAGGAAATTCTCAACGAAGACCCAGATCTCGCTGAATCCAGCGACGGGCAACTCGCCGCGATCCAAGCGGCACAGACCCTAATTCACCGCGGTCTCGTAATCTGTTTCTTCTCAGATCACCCTTCTGGACTACTTCCGGACGACTTACTTGAGGACGTCGTCAGCACCGGTGCGACACTACCGACGCTGGACGACCGGAAAATCTACCCGCTCGTACAGGACTTGTTCCGGGTCATCGACACCGGAAGCCCGGACGAGTACCCGTACGACATCTTCGGGTACGATGGTGGTTTGTTTGAGGAGGATGACGTGTTGCAGTCGGTAACCCTTCCTGACGAGTTGTTCACCCGTGAGTACGAAATCGGTAATACGACGATTTACGGTGTATACGGTTTCTACGAGTACGACTTCCACCAAGACCTAAATGAACACGTGCTCGGCCGTATCTTCGAAGAGAGTGTGGGTGACATCGAACAAGTGCGAGCGAATCTTGCAGAAGGCGACAGTAACCCGTTCAGCGGCGACCGCGGCGACTACGGCCTCTACTTCACACGGGAGGGCCTCACCGAGTACGTCGCCGAGAAATCGATTCAGGATCTTCTACAGGACAAACGCGCGAAGATTCGAGATGAGTTAGACCTTGATAACGGGGAAATGGAGATGGAGAACCCAGACAAGGAATTCCTTGAAGCCTATCTGAAGGAAATTGTTAATATCCGAATCGCGGACATCGCCTGCGGATCTGGCGCGTTCTTAGTGTCCTGTTTTAACCACCTTAGCCGTGAAGCGCGCAGAGTACACGAGAAACTTCGCTCCGCGAAAGTTGCGGCAGCTGGTTCGGACGGACCGGTACAGGTACCACTCGAATCCTTCGAAAAGCGGGAAATCGAGATTCTCGACAAGTGCCTGCACGGGAACGATTTGCTGCAGGAAGCGATTGAGATCTCGAAACTCTCCGTGTGGCTACGGTCGGCGCGGAAGAACACATCGTTGGGAATGCTCACCGGGAATTTCGCATCGCAGGACGCACTCGGCGGTGAAATCCAGTTCGAAGACATCGATGAAACGGCTGGTTTCGGCGAGTTCGATCTGATTATCGGGAATCCGCCGTGGGGCGGGCAAGTGAGCCCCGAAGCGACCGAATGGGTGGACAGTGAGTTCGGTGACGAGTTCGACGTCGAGAATATGGACACGTATGAATTGTTCATCCTCACCGCCTGCAAGTACCTGGACGACGGTGGCCGGTTAGCGTACGTTCTCCCAAAAACCTTGCTTCGGTCCGAGAAGGCTGAAATCCGACAGTATCTTCTCGATAACTACGAGTTTGAACGGTTCCACATTATGGGTGCGGACTGGTTCGGAAGCGACATTCGTATGTCTACGGTGACAATGCAACTGAAGAACACGGAGCCAAGCGCCGAGAACACGTTCCGGTCGATGACTCTCGTCGATGAAGACCGCCGGAAAGCGATTGAAGGTGAGTTGAGCCTCTCACAGCTTGAATCGGCGTACGCGTTCGATATCCCACAGAGCCGTTGCATTGAGTCCGGGGAGATCGAACCGTTCCGATACGTCGAAGACGACGAACTCCTCGATACGATGGAGGATAACTCGATACCGGTCGGTGCGTTCTGCGAATCTCACCGTGGCGTTGAGTTGAACAAGGCCGGGCACGTCATCAAGTGCCCGGCGTGCGGGAAGTGGATCGCCCCGCCGCGGAAGAAGGAACCGGACGAAGAGAAGGAATGCAATTACTGTGACGTTGAGTTCAAGTATCAGAACAGAGTCGGTGAAGAGTACCTAATTAGCGACAACCCGGCGGACGGTGACGTGCTGTACATGGACGGTGATTCGTTCGATGCACGGTACGACGAGATAGAGTTGAAGGGTCTCGACTTAGGGTACGACGGCGTCAATTACAAAGACCAGTCCGTGTACGACGGTGATAAGCTGTTCATCAGGGAAGCCGGAGTCGGATTGTCTGTTGCGTACCACGGGGACACGGTGTATTGCCCGCGGTCGGTGTACGTGTACAAGATCCGTGACGACCAGCAGGATATGCTGGACTGGTACGTGGACGTCGATCTTGACGATGAAGAGTACGAGGGCAAGTGGTCCGCCCCGGAGAACGTCCCGAGCGGCCTCGACACGACAACGCACCACAAGTTCCTACTCGGGTTGATGAACTCTCGCGTGCTGCATTACTATATGTTCAAACGGTCCGGGGAGATCGACGCCGCGGAAGCGTTCGCCAATATGCGGCAGACGGATATCAGGGAACTCCCGGTTCCGGTGGCGAAACTCTCTGAAGAGAACGGCCGTGAGACGGCGGAGGAGATTGCTGATTGCGTCGATACGATGCTTGATGACGGTGAGCTTGGGAACAGTACGGATTGGAAGATCGACCGGTTGCTGATGGAGTTGTACGGCTTGGACCCGGGGAAACTCGTGTACATCAACTCGCAGATGGGGCTTGGTGCGTACCACAAGAAGATGCAGGAGCTGTACCCCGATGAGAAGCCGCCGGCACCGGAGCGGAAGCAAGATGTGAAGCTGAACGTGGACGCCGCGGAAGCCGGCGAAGCAGACGACTAACAGACCTCTTACTGTTCCTCGGGGACAAGGTCCGGGTGCCGGAATTGGACCGGGAGTACGTCACCGTCTTCGCGCCTTACGCGGTACGAGTATCGGTCTAAGTCGCGCCCAGTCTCTCGGTCTAAGTCGTCATCAAATCGGTCTATAACGATGCATGTGACACCGTGGAAGCGACTGTCCGGATCATCAGGGTCGAGGTACACGCGCACGTTCTCGCCTGGGTCATAAGGGTTCGGTGAGGGTTGCGGGATATCTTCCATTCCCTATTGTCGAGTACCACGGCCTCCCTTTTATTATCAACGAGTGTACGGTAACCAGTTTGTTCGACCGTCTACGTGCCTATATTCCTCAAATCAGTTTAACGGCGTTATAAGTCACTCTTTCACGCTATATTAAGTGCTCAGTAGAATTGGCGTTTAAATTGGTCTATGGTGATCGGGATCCAATAGAGGATGTCCATTCCCATCCACGCTAGATGGAACGTACCACCATTCTGGCACCATTTGCCGTCCTCCTTGCGGACCGAAATCAAAGGCTTCCTTCGGGAATCGCGGTAAATTCTCGTGCAGCATTTCCGAAGGCCATCCCCCGTGATCTCTTACCCGCCCTGGCAAGTGATCATTTAAGATCATATAGCCTACGGAAACGATATCAAACGGGGCACACGGTATTCTTGGATACTCAGGATAGTTCACACTGTGTGGTTCCGGATTCCACCTCTCTATCGCAGACGTATCAACGCAATTTGGATTATACTGCGCGTGGAATACTGGGTGGTTGGCAGTTTCGACACCCTCTCCATCTTCGCTGGTCTTAGGGTTTAATTCAAAGTCGAAATGAAGGCCTTGGACACGCTCTCGAGTCTCAATTCCATCCTCTCCTTCTGTTACGTCAAGATACACCATCTCGGTTGAGGACTTGACAATTTCATATCGTCGGCCAGAGTCAGTATCCCTTGCTTTGATTGTGAGTCCGAATTGCACGTAGATCTCCACCTGTTTACTCGTGTCCCCAGGTCTATATGGAAGTGGACCGAGTCGAAGACATTCTGACTCTACTGTTTCTGATTTGATCGTCTTTCTATCGTCATATCTGGTTTCGATGGTATCCCCAAATGAAGAGTCGGGAGACTCTGTCTGACTAAGTAAGCCACTAACGAAGGTGGAAATAGCCGCTCTGAGATTCCGGAAATCTTCTGATTCAAAATCGGCCCATGTCATATTCGATGGCTACCAACCGCTCAATTTCATATACTCACTTTCGGAAATACGGGTTAGGGACGCGCCTGCTGGAATCCATGCTTCCGGACTTACTGAGTGCTCTTCGCACACTGGGCTCTCTGTCAATACACAGTAATAGCCGGCCTCGTCATGATCCTCAAGGCAGTTTGCTGGACCGATTTCCATTCCCTCCCGCGAAAAGAATTCTCTCCCCGTGATTATATTGCCATCTTCAGGCGTCGTGTGATCCGCAAGGATTCCGTCAATTTCAGCCGTCCACCACCAATTATCCACATCGGAAAATGGGCCGTTGT
Source organism: Halogranum roseipondis (assembly GCF_059695585.1). NCBI lineage: Archaea > Methanobacteriati > Methanobacteriota > Halobacteria > Halobacteriales > Haloferacaceae > Halogranum > Halogranum roseipondis. The sequence goes on along the minus strand of NZ_JBUEED010000004.1, from coordinate 51,067 downwards.
ATCTGGCTTCTTCCAGCGGCTCGTAGAACGCTTCTTCCTCCTGGAAGGTTTCGTGATCTACACCCAAATAAGACGCTGCGGCAACAGTATTGACTAGAACACCAGGATACTCCAACAGTTGATTATAGATCCAATAGCCGAGGATAGTCGATTTCCGCCGTATCATGTCGGATTTGCCTTCTCCATCCATTATTAAACCGACACTCTCAGATTGCCCCCAAGAGTACTTGTCAAGATTTGCTTTCGCATTGACTGGCACGTCATCCAATTCTTCGATGAATTTCGAGGGGGGTTCAAGAAGGGTATCCGGTGAAGCGTCGGTCATATATTCTTCAAGTGTTGTCCGAATAGTAGCGAATCCTCGGATAATGCCAGCGCAGCTTTTTGCCATACTAGCATGCCCTGACTTCGGATCTAACCGGATAATATGGTCCTCAGACTTTTTGATATTCTCCGGATTCGAATATTCACCTTCATTTCGATGGTAGACGCATAGGGGGACACCCAATTCCGTGCAAGCGTCTTTGACATCAGCCTTCCGAACGGTACTTTGTGTATACTGGTTTAGTTCAGCGTCAAGTATGACGAGAAGCGGGTAGTTATGTTCCTCCATTAATCTCATAACGAATTCGGAGTCATTCTCGTCCTCCCTAGCTGATTCCTCCCCGTCAAATAGTTCAATATAATAGTTGTCTGCGTCTATTCGTTCCTCAAGAGGAGCGGCTAATTGCTCGAAGTTCTCTCGTTTATCTTCGAATACCAAAATGCATTCTCGTGATTGATCTTGACTCATCGTTCGAATTTCACCTCGAAACAGGTTTCAAAACCTTCCGGTGGCTCTACCACCGATATTTCTCCATCCGATCTCTCAACCACCCGTTCGACCACATAGAGGCCAAGCCCGACGCCACCTCCAAGTGGGTCATCATCTGGTCTATCAGTCGTCGAAAATAGGGGATCAAAGATTCTCTCTTCAATCCCTTCTGGTATCCCTGATCCCGTGTCAGCAACCCTGAGTATATGCCAGTCGTCCGTATTTTCCCCATCGAATCGGATCACCCTTCCTGAATCATCAGGTGAGACATCGAGCACGGCCTTGATAGCATTCGTAAAGAGATTCATGATAACTCCAGTGTAGATACTCGGGTTCAGTTCGGGCGTCTGAAGATACTTCGGCACCTCACGCTCTATCTGGATGTCGCGGTCTTGAGTATAGTGATTGAATTGTTCGACCACCTCGTCGATCTTCCCGTTAACATAGAGCTCACTCTCTGTTTCTTCGTCCAACCCACTCATAAACCGCTTCGCGTACCCAAGCTGTTTGTTGAATTTCGACTTGGCCTCCTTCGTCTTCTTGAGACGGCGGTCGAACTCCTCGTCCCGTTCTTCCTCTGGGACTGCTTCCCAGGCTTCAATCATCTCGTTTGCGTTCCTGAGCAACTCGCTCGTCTCATGAGTCATAAACGCCGCGACAGAACTCATGAGATACATTGATTCTACAGACGTCCGGAGATCCTCTTGAGCCTGCTCAAACTGCTCAACCTTCTTTTCTAACTCTTCGTAGGATTCCGTAATCTCCGGCTTTACTTCACGGTTTAATTTCTCCCTGACCTTGGCATCAACGGAACTCGTATTATCCGTAGTCCCTCTTCCGCTACTAGACCCGGTGTCAACAGTACTACCCCCAGAACCACTTACGAACGAGTCAAGGTCTGTCTCAGTGGATGTCTGACTGCCAGCAGAGTTGGTAGGGCCATTCGTGCTACTACCGTCTGATGTGGTGTCCGATAAGTCGTCAACGACGGAGTCGATTTCTTCCTCCGCCTGATTTTTCTTTTCTTCTATTTCTTTCTGGAGTTCGGTCGATGCCTCCTCCGCATCTTCCTCTTTACGTCTTAGCTCCTCCTCTTTGTCAAGAATGCCAATAATCTCAATTGCCCCCCGGGCTACGTCGACGAGCTGATCCATAGCCTCGTTTTGGACAAACCCTTGTCTGTCCATAGCCGGCACGAGGTGGTTGATACTTTCACGATCAACGCCGGCATCTTCAGGGCGATGACTGGATACCTGGATTGAACCAAGCACCTGGTTTTTTCGCGGTAAATTTAATTGGCGCTCTCGAATCTCTTGGTTGCTCAGGTCATCGCCAGGGAAGAGGTCAGCAACAAACGATGACCGCCATTCCCGTTCCCGGCGGGCGTGGGATTCTGAGATATTCAGCCAGTCGTTGCCTTGATCCCCATACGGTGGCATCCGGAAGTTTTTATCAATAACGCGTACCCCACCATTCTCCCGTAGCCACTTTGGTACAGAGCGGCCATCTACCGTGTCCATTCCTCTGAACAAGCCGGAATAGTCCTGATTGAAATACCGGATTTCACCCCAAATATCTCCAACGAGATTCTCGTCTAAGTCAAACTCGTACGTCCTTTCTCCGGTCTCCCCTTCATCATATCCATACGGGTACTCACACTCATAGAGTAGTTTTCCATCTTCAATACTTATTTCGACTCTAGCGACGTAGCGTTCGTAGATCTCTTGGGCTGCACTCTTGGTTGGCGAGCCTTCTCCTGGTGGAGCAAAATACACTGAAAATCCAGGGTCCGCGGTTTCGACTTCGCCGTCACCAATATCCATCTCTGATCTGTTGGATTCGTAGGGGGCGGAGATTATGTCGAGTACTTCGCCAGACACATCTTCGATTTCCTCCTGCGACCAAGACACTTGAAGATCGGATATTCGAAGTTCGGTTCCTTCTTCTTCAGAGGTTGTCCGCTCAATCTCATACTCAACATTCTCGTCCTGTAGTGCCTCTCCACTCTCGAAATCGGCCCACTCGAACTCTGCTGTAAGTCGGCGGTATTCGTCGTGTTCCTCGTAGTAAGCAACAGTACTCAATTCAAGTTGGAGACCAAGATTCCGAACAGCGAACCGACCGACTCCCTTCGCCCCGGTGAGCTCTCGATTGTATTTCTTCGATGTTTCCTGTTCCAACCGACTCGTGGTCGCCACCGTCATCCAGTAGTCTAGAAATTCGTCTTTCGACATCCCATGACCGTCGTCTTTGACGATCAGGACATCGCCATCGTCTTCAAACCAGATATTACATTTTGTCGCGTCAGCGTCGTAGGCGTTTTTGATAAGTTCGGCGAGAGCAATATCGGGTGTAGCGATAAGTCGCTCCCCGATCTCTGAAAGGAGTTTGCTGTCGCTGGAGAAAGTGGCAGTCCCCTCGTCGACCAGGTCTTCAGACTCCGTTTGGGACACAGTTTCCAGTATATTTCTTTTCGCCCGTAATAAATGGCAGTCCTGGTGTGGGGCACTGTAGCAGGTGAGTGGTTTAATCAAATGTAGTGTTGAAACGTTCGAGAGCAACCGGCTGTCGTAGCTCCTGAGGATCGCAACCCTTGTTTGTACCTGGTGGGTGTACTTGAGCCGGCGGACGAGTAAGACTCCTTTGTTCAGCTCACTAGGTTAGCAATTGCTTCATTAGCGTACCTAGAAATTCATTCCAGTCTTACAACTCTGTTTCCCATTGATGATCTCAAAGACGGTGACTAGACGCTCCAATTTTGGCTTCCTGCTATTCCTCCCGACGCTCGAATTCTACTATGCTCTCTAAATACTCGTCAATATCCGCAATGACGTCTTCTGGTCTTTCTTGAACCTCCTTCGGATTACGCGATACATAGACTAGGTCGTCAAAGAACCGCCTCAAATCTGCTACCTGTCCAGACGATAGCTCCTTCGGGTCTATTACCGGGATGTCTTTCAGTTCGTCTGGTTCAATCTTTTTCATACCCTCTGAGTAGGTCCTGCCGCTTTGCCCGAGAAGTCGGTTCACAATTTGGCTATTCAAATAAGCCAAGAGGGCCTTGGTTTCAGTCGTGGTGTATTGATCAGGCAGATAGATGTTATGCAAATTATTGAGACTGCGCACATCAGCTTTGTTGTGGATGAATTGGAACCCGTTTTTACTCATATAGGTGGCAAACACTTCAGGTGGGTCTCGTCGGTCAACCTGGTACCATGGATTTCTGTTTTGAGCTAGATAGCTATCGTCGGCTCCGATTTTGCTTCCGTGTTCTAAGTACGCAAGTAACTTCGGATTGTCGATCTGCTTGAATTCGTTGGGTAGATGGTAAAGGAGCCAGACTGTATCTCCAGCTTTCCGCCATTGTTTCCAATCGTCCTGCGTACAGCTAAACTGGTCAAGTTGATCTGCGCGCCTCACTAACCGAGCTAGATATCTCTCATTGAGCTCCCAGTCTTCAACGTCCTCCTCGGAGAGACAGAAATATTTGTTCTTACCCGTCGCAATCCCACGCTTGATATCAGCAACCTCTCTGAACGGCTTGAGATTTGAGATAGTTATCGCTGATTCTGAATTGAAGTGATTCGTCCACTTCCCTTCCGGGTCAAGTGATTTCTGAGAGAGCCGGTTGACCCTTCCGTACTCGGTTTCACCCTTGACATCACCATGTATTGCGGTAAGTAGATCGTCGGTCCCGGGCCATTCCGATAGCTCCACAAACGTCGTCGCACAAGAACTCGATGATCCCGGCTCTTTCTTCTCGAGGAAGCTGATACACGATGTGGTACGTGCGTTATCGAAGATAGAAAACTCCGACCCAGTTATTGCATACCCATGGATGTGGAAATTCTCTTTCAGGAATCTCTTGAGGTTCTCCCCGTAATTGGTTTCGAGGAACTCTGAGGGTGTGACGAAAGACAACCGTCCTCCTGGTTCAAGGAACTGGGCAGCGTGGACGTAGAAGTAGAGATACATAGGCGCACGTTTCGAGATTGACAAGGTTGAATCAGACTCTGCGACCGTATTGATCCACTCTTTCTCTTCCGGAGTGAGTTCGTGATGGCGCGAATAGGGGGGATTCGAAACCACCGCGTCCATCTTCGGAACACCCTGTGGATTCCTTTGGTCGATACGGGTCTGTGTTCCCTCTGCGAACGTATTCATGAAATTCCCCCGGTTGAGATGAGGCGTCCCCTCTCCGTTCACTAATTTGAGTGCCGTCGACGTCATAACTACTGCTAGTTCGCTTAGATCAATACCCCACATATCCTCCACGCTCTCCCGCCCATATGTTTCCTTCTTTATGCTATACATCTTCGAGGTTAAGACACCAGACCCCACACCGGGATCTAGAACCACGTCATCCCCACGCTGCACAGACCATTTCGCCATCACATCAGCCACGTACTCCGGCGTTCGGAATTGCCCTAACTTCCTCCGAGAGTCGTTTGGTACAAGTTCCTCGAATATGCAGGCAATATCATCTGCTGGTTTTCCAGCATTAACGAGCCTGTGTTGATTGTTCAATAGAGGTGCTAAATGGTCTGTCTTAGCTGCCTCGACAAGATCATCGAGGATGTAACGCTCGAAGGCAGCATCGGCTATTTCTTCCCTTGCATATGTGAGGCGGTCTGCGATGTCATCAGTACGGGTTATAGGGGGGAGACTGGAGTCGTCGATTTTGTAGAGAGAATAAAGAGATATCTTCAGAAGACGATTGTAGGCGGCAAGACGGCAGAGAAGCTTCTCTGGCTCTTCAGTCCGGTAGAGTCCATGTTGTTGCCCCCATTCCTTAGCTTGTTCATAGAGCTGTGGTTGAGACTCGAAATCTACGTCTTCATAAATACGATCGCCAACATCCTCAATTATAGCAGTAAGCGAATCGTCAGATGAATTACGCTCGCCCGATTGCTCACTGGTGGTCATCCTTCACCTCACCTCCTTCACGAGGATCTTCAACCAGTTCGTAGAGGCCCGTCGTGATTTTCCTCACCCAGCCAGCTGCGATGAGTTGATTGAGCGCGTAATTTACTTGCTGGTCATTCAAATCAATCTCCTCCTTGAGCAATTTTGGGGTCACTCGCCCCTCTTTTAGACACGCCAGAATGCGGTCTTCCTTTTCGGAAGGAGAATAATCCTCGTTGACCATTTTCTTCGGATAAAAATACCCGCTCACGACATCACCTTAATTCTATCTCAGAGTGGTGCTATTAGTAACCATCGAAGTAATATTCAAAGAGAAATTAGAATATTAACATTCGACTTATGATTAGAATCGAACTAGTGGCTGATCTCTCTTGTTAGTTCGCACCGGTTGTACTTCCTAAATATCCAAGAAATCGAGCTCTACGTTCAGCAAAACGCACGCTCCGCGGGCTATTTCAGTTCTGTTCATCTGGACGCTCGACGCCCTCGGCGGCCTTGATTTCGTCTGTTTTCTCGACTTCAGCGAACAGTTCTCGGTATGCGTCGGGCTCAAAGAGGTTGTTCCGGTCGAACAGCTCGCGTGCGGCGTCGGTGAGCTGAAAGAACCGGTATGGATGGCCCCGCTCGAGCCCTTCGCGATCCCGTTCGATGGCCTCGATCAGTCCTACTTCCTCCAGCCGGATGAGGTGGTCGGTGAGCGTCGACGCTGCGATACTCGGGTTGTAGTATTCGAGTTCCTTCTTTGAAGGCGCGCCTTTCGGATGACCGACGATCGTCCCGATGATATTCGCGCGGGTCGTGTCGTCGAGGACACTCAACGCTGCGATCGGATCGAGGCCGGCTGCGTTCTCGGCTGGCGTGAGCGGGGGGGCGTCAGGCCGGGACATTATGTATGGGTGTTTGTCCCCCAGCCGGATAACCATTTCGGTGAAACTCGAAGTGGTATCCAGAGTGCCGGGGCATTCCACTTCCGGTCGTATTTCCGTACCGTTAGGTGGCGGTGGTGAATCCTACCCAGTATGACCAACGACGACGCTACCCGTGCCGTCATCGACAAATTGGGCGACCAGCCCGGTGAGGCGCTCACACCCGAGCGGGTCGAGGCGATCCAGACCGCGATGCACGAGGATCTCGGACGGTTCATCAACAACACGTCCTACTTCGTTCTCGGTTCCTACGGTGAGGAGGAACGGCCACGATTGGAGGCTGTTCGCGACCAACTCACGAGCGATGCCGCAGCCTCGAACTCCGATGACGGGGTCGACGCGTTCCTGATGGACGATATTCTGGACATCTCGGAGTTCTTCACGTCGAAATTCAAGCTGTTGGTCAGCTACGCGGATCATATCGTCGGGGTGTACGAACACTCCCAGGGCGGGCACGCGTGGGAAGCGGGCTACATCGATCAGCCGACCTATCGGGAGCGAACGCGAGCCTTCTATCGAACGTACGAGACTGAGGAGGAACAGTACGCGGCCTACGACGGGATGTTCGCACACTATCTCCTCTCGATGGATCGTGTGGATCGTGCGTACACGTGGACGACGCCCGAGGACCTTCGTGACTATATTGAGGATGCTTACGCGCCCGACTGACGGCGTGAGGAACGATTATTTGCGTCGGATACTGAATCTTCTCGTGATGGTCGACATCCCTGACACCCTTCGCTCGGTATTCACTGCGACTATTGAGTCCGACGACGGGGGCTACACATTCGAGATTCCAGCGAGTGAGATACGTCACGACGGTATTCAACCCGGTGAGACGTATCGAATCGCTGTTCTCGAAACCGGGCATACAACAGTGCGATCCGATACGCAGTCGGCGGACAGATCGTCTGAGACCTCCCCGACCACTCAGGAGCAGGGACCCCCCGAGCCGCCTGTTGAAGAGGGTGAGATTCGGGAGGTGACGATTGAGACGATTGGTGACCAGGGCGACGGCATCGCGAAGGTTGACCGCGGTTACGTCGTGATCGTTCCGGAGGGGCAACCCGGTGACGAACCGACCGTTGAGATCGAACAGGTGCAACAGAACGTCGCCTTTGCTACGATCGTTGAGCCGGACCCCCGAACGCTGTGAGTGCTCCTCTACCAAATCGTTTAGTTGATGCTGTCGGTAACGACGGAACCAGTGGAGTGTTCTACAGGATATGAAGAATCGTACTGTTTTATCTGACGGAGTATCCGTTTGCTTTGAGAAGTTCGCGGACGCGTTCCTCGTGATCGCCCTGGAGTTCGATGTGCCCTTCTTTGACGGTGCCACCAGTTCCAAGTGTAGATTTCAGTTCTGAGGCGAGTGAGTCGAGATCGGTGCCACCTTCGAACCCCTCGACGACGACCATTTTCTTTCCATACCGGCGTTCTTCCGTTCGGACAGTCACCTGTTCTGTCGCCCGATCGAGATCAGCGAGCGGATTGCCCCATCGAATCAGTAGCGTAGATAATTTCGATGAGATGGTGCGAGAGCGGTATTCTCATATCAGGCTGGAGAGTTAGGAGACGTTGCTATCGAGGCGCTCGAAGATATCGACAGTATACCGCAGTGAATTCATATAGCGTACGAGGGCTGCACTGTCGTGTTCACACCGCTTCGACGGTGAACAGCGAGTCGTCGTTGAGGACGACCTGCACGCGCCGGTGCCAGGCCTCGGCGAATGCCGCCCGCTGCTCCTCGCTCGCGGACCCCTCTAGAATCCGCTGGAGATTCCCGATTGCGGGGCCGCCGTCGGGAACGTCGCTGACGTGGTAGGTCACTTCAACAGTCTCGTCCGTATCGGTTCGCCGGAACCGGAACGTCGGTTCGTGCGTGCCCGGGTCGAACGCGTCGAAGACGAGGAGATCACGACGGCTCCCGTGACCACCGGCGAGCCCGCTGAATCCGTCATCGCCGGTCGCGCCAGTCACGTACGAGATGATGCGGCTCATCACGCCGTACGCGGCATCGTCCTGCGGGCCGGCCGTCTGGACCTCGATTTCGTTCCGGACTGGATAGTCGTCGGGATACAGGGCGTCGAGCCCGAGCTGGACGATCCGATAGGCACCCGAGGCTGTCGGACAGGAGTGTCCGGCTTCTTTCACCGCGTCCCGGTAGGTGACGACGAACGGCTCGCCCGGTTCGAGGACGCCGAGGGCCTCCGCGACGGGGTCGCGGATTTCGATCGGGTCGGCGTCGTAGTCGACCTGCCAATTGGTTCTCGTCTGGGTCGTGTCAGTCGCAGTCGAATTCGATGTCATGAGTTGTGGTTGTGATCGTGTCTCGTGGTCAGTAGCGGAGCAGTCGCATCCCGTTGAGGATGACGAGGAGGACGCTGGCCTCGTGGACCAGCATTCCCGACGCGAGGGTGACGTAGCTGGTGAGCACGCCCGCGAGGAGGACGGTCACGGTCAGCACCGCGAGCCCGACGTTCTCGAGGACGTTCCAGCGCGTCGCCTTGCTGAGTTTGACCGCGTACGGGATGCGTTCGAGGTCGTCGGCCATCAACGCCATGTCAGCCGTTTCGATAGCGGTGTCCGTTCCCGCAGCACCCATCGCGATGCCGACATCGGCAGTGGCCAGCGATGGCGCGTCGTTGATGCCGTCGCCGACCATCGCGACGACGTGGCCGTCGGCCTGGTAGCCCTCGATGACGGACTGCTTGTCCTCGGGGAGGAGTTCGGCACGGTACTCGTCGATACCGACCTCCTCGGCAACGGCAGCGGCCGTCCGCTCGTTGTCGCCGGTGAGCATCACCGTCTCGATGCCAGCGTCTTGGAGCGCCGCGACGACCCCAGGAGCGGCCTCCCGGAGCTCGTCCCGCATCGCAATCGCGCCGATGATGTCCCCGTCCCGAACGACGTGGACGACTGTCTCGCCGCGCCCCTCACGCTCGCGGACGTAGTCGGCGACCCGATCGGGGACATCGACGTCGCGGTCGTCCAGCAGCGCGCGGTTGCCGACGACGACTTCCTGGCCATCGGCATGGGCGATGACGCCCTTGCCGGCGACCACGTCGAAGTCGTCGGGATCGGGGACCGACCTGCGCCCCACGTCCGTATCGTCCGCTTGGGCGACCGTCGCTCCACCGTCCGTCGCAGCCGTCTGGCGTTCGCGGGCCATGTCGACGATGGCGTCCGCGAGGTGGTGTTCGCTCTTCTTCTCGGCGGTCGCTGCGAGCGAGAGGACGTCGGCGGCGGCGACGCCGAACCCCTCGATACCGGAGACGGTGGTCTCGCCCTTCGTGAGCGTCCCCGTCTTGTCGAAGGCGACGAGATCGATCTTGCCGGCGCGTTCGAGGTGTTCGCCGCCCTTCATCAGCACGCCCGACCGGGCGGCGTTACCGATGGCCGAGACGATGCTGACCGGTGGCCCGATGACCAGCGCGCCCGGACAGCCGATGACCAGCAGCGTCAGCGACAGGATCGCGTTCTGCGTGACCGCGTACGCGCCGATAGCCAGGGCAATGACGGCCGGCGTGTAGTACTTCGCGAACCGGTCGATGAGACTCTCCGTGGGCGACTGAGCCTCCTGGGCCTCCTCGACGCGACGGATGATCCGTTCGAGAGTCGTATCCGATCCCGCTCCCGTCGTCCGGATTTCTAGCGCGCCCTCCTGGTTGACCGTCCCGGCGTACACCTCGTCGCTGTCGGCCTTGTGGACGGGCGCGCTCTCGCCGGTGACCGGCGCCTGGTTGACTGCGCTCTCGCCGTCGACGACGGTTCCGTCGACCGGGATCTTCCCGCCCGGCTTTACGACGACGACTTCGCCCTCTTCGACATCGCGGGCGGAGACCTTTTGGAGTGTCCCGTCGCGACGGACGGTCGCCGTGTCGGGCGTCATCTCCAGTAGCTCCTGAAGTGCCGTCCGGGTCTTCCGCATCGTCCGGCCTTCGAGGTAGCTGCCAAGGCTGAACAGGAAGACGACGGCGGCGGCTTCCCAGTACTCCCCGATGACGATAGCACCGATGGCGGCCAGCGTCACCAGCGTCTTGATGCCGAGCGTCCGGTTGGTGACCTCGTGGTAAGCGGTCTTGGCGATGTCGTAGCCACCCACGACCGTCGCGAGGACGAGGATGGCGGCGCTTGCCATCTCGAAACTCGTGAGGTAGCCGAGACTCCAGCCACCGCCGTACAGCAGGCCGCTTGTCGCCGTGACGATGGCCTTCCGGTGGTTCCGGTAGTACTGCGTGATCGATTGTTTGTTCATAGTGTTAGGCGGGCTGGGGAGTGTACCCCTGGTTTTCGATGGTCTCTGCGAAGGCGTCGGGGTCAGTGACGCTGTCGTCGTACTCGATCTCGACGCGGCCGGTCGCGTAGTGGACTTCGACGTGCTGGACGCCGTCGACGTTCGACAGGGCGCGTTCGACGGTACTCGCGCAGGTCGGGCAGTCGAAGTCGAGGACGCGGAATTGGGTTGTGTCGCTCATTACAGTTTGAGATAGTGCCCGTACCTCAATAAGTATTTTTTAGATGATATGTTTGAATTCGGATACGGGTCGTTGGAACAGTCAAACGGGTCGTCTAGGGCTTTCGCTATCGCGGGTCCATCCTGTACTGGATACCTCGACAGACACCTACCCGACTCCTGCCCCGCTACCTTTTCCCGCGTGCTCGCGCTCAGTTCTCGTATGAGTGATTCCGATACCGACCACCGTCTCGACGACATCGCGGTGCGAGACACTCGGATTTCGGACGCCATCGACGAGCCGATGCGGGCGATGGTCCTCGACATTCTGTCCGAGGAAGCCCTAACTGCGACCGAGGTCCACGAACGCCTCGACGATCGCGGCATCGACCGGACGGAGAACACGGTCCGCCATCACATCAACGAGCTCCGGGATGCGGGCCTCGTCGACGTCGTTCGCTTCGAGGAGGGGCGTGGTGGGACGACGAAGTACTACCACGCGAACACGATCGTCCTCTCGTACTCACTACCAGATTCGGCCGACGCCGCCGTCGAGGAGATGATCGACGCTGCCCAGCCCCAGATCACGGACGCGCTCACTACGCTCACCGACGAGTACGACGACGCTATTGAGGAGATCGTCGAGGATATGCAGCCCTGCGAGCACTGCCAGACCCAGAAGTACGAGACGTACGTTCTTCTGACCGTCCTGCGACGTTCGTTCGTTCGCGCCCACAGAAATTCCTGAGGGGGAACCACCCCTACGCTGGCAGGGTCTTAGAAGGAGAACCGATCACGCGCGGATTGCATCGCGAGGCGAGTCAGGAGTCGCGCAGGGCCACGCTTTGGGAGGTCCCGTACAGTCTCGATGCTGGTCGGCGGTTCACTACCACCAATGTCTAACTCCCAGCCTGTCTCGTCCATGAAGCGTTCGACAGCCTGATTTACTCGCTGTCGCACGTCGTCCGAGTCCATTGTCTCGGGCACACCATTCCGGAGGACGACGTCGCCGTCAACGATCACTGTCTCGACGTCGGCCGGCACCGCGTTGTTCACGACCTGTGCAGGAATATTGGTCCGTGGCGTGAACTTCGGTTTGTCGACGTCGAGGAGGATAATATCCGCGCGCTTTCCCGCTTCAATACTGCCGATCTCGTCGCCCATCCCCAGCGCGCGTGCGCCTTCAATAGTGAGCATTCGTATCAGTTCCATCGAGTCGAACTGCCCGGCTGAACGCTTGAGATTTGCCGCCAGCCGAGCTTGCCGCGCTTCACCGAACATGCTGTACGAGTCGTGCCAGTAGTGGTCGTCAATCCCTACTCCGACGTCGACGCCGGCGGCTCGAAGCTCGGGAACGGGCGTCCACTGCGTCTCCCCGTCCGGATTCCAGTAACAGAAGACGGACGGGCAGTGCGCAACAGCCGCGTCCGCCTCGGCGGTTCGCTGGATGTCCTCTTCGTCGGCGAGGCGGAAGTGAGCAGCGACCAGTCGGTCGTCCAGGAGTCCAACGTCGTCGAGCAATCCCACCGAGTCCTCGCCACCGTTCGCTCGTGCCATCGTGTTACTCTCCTCGAGTTCGAGCAAGTGCGTGTGGACGAGCAGGTCCGGGTACTCTGCGGCGAGGGACGCGGTCCGTTCCCACAGCTGCCTGGTACACGACCAGTCGTCGTGCGGGCAGATCGTCGCCCTGATTCGGCCCTCGTACGTGTCGTGGTACGTTTCGACGAACTCGCGAGCACGGGAGAACTGCTGATCGACTGGTTGGTCCCAGAAGAGGTCCGAGATCGCCGGGCCGAAAAATCCGCGGAGCCCTGCTTCCCCGAACGCCTCTGCACCTGCGGCAGGCCGTGCGTCCATCGAGTTCACGGTCGTGACACCGCCCAAGAGGAAATTGAGCGCTGCGAGCTCGACGCCTGCCTCGACGAGGTACTCGAATTCGCCGTTCCCTAATCTGTTAAACAAGGCCGTCCCACTCCCAAGCATCTCCGTCAGCTCGAGTTCGCTAAACGCACCGATGAGCGGTGTCATCTCCAAGTGCGTGTGGGCGTTCACCAACCCCGGCATCACCAGTTTCCCGTTCCCGTCGATAACGGTGGACGCTTCTAATTCTCCGTCTCCTGCACGTGATGGTCGGACTTCTTCGATACAGCCATCGGTGATGCATACTGTGCCGCGCTCGTACAGGCGGTTCCGCTCGTCGGCTGTGAGAACGAGTGCATCATGGATTGCCAGATCGACAGCCATCGTAAATTAGGAAGTGGATGTGACAGTTACCGTACTGGACAACCGAGCAGGCCGGCGAAGGCTGTTCTTCCAGGTGGTGTTCCCCTCATTTGGGATATCATCGGTCTCTACTGGTCCCATTAGCCTCTAATACGTCGGCGTGATTTAATCAGATTCCCCTTTTGAATCTGAAGTCGGATTCCGTGGAGCTTGTGGAGGTTTGCAATGTTTTCCCCTCTTCACGATAGATCATCTATGGCCGACGGTTACGATGCCATAGTACTGATACCCTCATAGGCAGTATATTCTAATCAAAACCGCAATAGATGATCCCTACAATGATACACCTATGCAGGCGACGATAATCGACGGAGTTCTTGAATCCCTTCGTATCGGTGTCGGATTTCTCTGGACGGCGGCGTGGGCGATCATCATGGGCCTCACGATTACGAGTCTGGTCCAGGTCTACGTCTCGAAGGAGCGGATGGCACAGGTGCTGGGTGAGGGCGATCTAACTGGACTTACCAAGGCGACTGTGTTCGGAGCTGCAAGCAGTGGCTGTAGTTTCGGCGCCGTCGCCATCGGGAAGGGCCTGTTCAAGAAGGGGGCGCACGCGGTGAACTTCCTCGCGTTCATGTTCGCGTCGACGAACCTCATCGTCGAACTAGGGCTGATGATTCTCATCCTGCTTGGCTGGGAGTTCCTCGTCGCGGAACTGCTCGGCGGCCTGATTCTCATCGCCGTCATGGCCGCCATCGTCCACCTTACGCTTCCCGAAAACCTGTTTAACGAAGTCCGCGAGAAGCTCAACGAGCGCGACCGCCAGGCGGGCGTCACGGAAGATCCCACCTGCGGGATGGAGGGGAAAGACGAGTACACGCTCACGACCGACGGCGGTGAGACGCTCAAATTCTGCTCGGAGGGCTGTATGGAGACCTATCGCCAGGAGACGTCGAGTAGCGGCGGGTGGCGTGACGAGTTGCTGTCGTGGGGTGGCTGGTACAAGGTCGGGAATCAGTACCGCAAGGAGTGGTCGATGATCTGGAAAGACATCGTCGCCGGCTTCCTTATTTCTGGGTTCGTCATCGTCTTCGTCCCGCAGTGGGTGTGGAACACGCTGTTCATTCAGGGCGACGGCCTGCTCGTGACTGCCGAGAACGCCGTCATGGGCGTCATCATCGCCGTCCTCAGTTTCGTCGGCAGTATGGGCAACGTCCCGTTCGCCGTCGCGCTGTGGGGCGGTGGCGTCAGCTTCGCCGGGATCATCGCGTTCGTCTACGCCGACCTCATCACCGTGCCCGTGCTGAACGTCTACCGGAAGTACTACGGCTGGAAGATCATGCTGTACATCCTTGGCGTCTTCTTCGTGACGATGGCGTTCACTGGCTTCCTCATGGAGTTGCTGTTCGACGCCCTCGGCATCGTACCAGATCTGGCCGGTGGCGAGACGGCGACCGAACAGACGTACTTCGAGCTCAACTACACGTTCTACCTCAATATTATCGCCTTCGCGCTCTCCGGGTTCCTCCTGTATGTCTACCGACGTGGAATCGGCGCACCAGGTCAGTATCGTGATCCGGTGTGTGGCATGCGGACCGACGATGAGGGGCCGAGTGCGTCCAATGATGGGATGACGTACTATTTTTGCTCGAAGACCTGTAAGCGGGCATTCGAGGAAGAGCCCACGGAATTTGCTGATCAAAGCCCGCAGATAACAAACCACGATCACGATCACTGATAGATGTACTGTGGTTCATCCGCTGTGAAGCACTTCATCATCGCACCTTCAATCCGCAATTGTCACACCTGTCGCGCCAAAATTGATTGTATGAGCAGTCAGATATCGAAACAAGGGGATGTCATATGAACCAACGTCCAGCGGATACCGTCGTTGGTGTGCTCCTTGGGTTCGTCCTCTTGGCTGGCGGACTACTCAGTTGGCGGGCCTATCAACAGCGTCGCGCTATCGAGCAGTCGATGGGGCCGATGATGGACTCGTCTATGGGTGTCAGAGGTGAGTTGGATGATCCTCAAGAAGGAATTCGGTCACCCTCAACGCACTGATTGTGTGCTGGGGCATGTAAGCAGGAGCACCGATGAAGCTGAGCCCACCGATTTCTGGATTTCGGAAAATTCTGTTTGAGGGACTGAATTCATCTACTGATCTAATCCTTTGTACTTACCGATCCTCTCAGTAGCTAACAGATTCTGAGAATTTAACTCGAGTGGATATCAATCAATTAACTCCCACTGGTTAGTCATTCCTCCATAGACACGGTTTAAAACTCGTCGTCTCGAGAAAATACGGGCAAATAAAACAGGGTGGCGGAGGAGACGCAGTAGAACTGCACTCGGAGACCGGTCAACGTCTTCAATATCGATCCCGGCAGCGGCACGAATTGCTGCTCCCAGAACCTTGGGATTACGAGTTTCAAGAAAGTATCTCACAACTGTGGCGAAAATGTACTCCGTTTTCATCCTCTGATATAATCTATCAGGATAATTGTGTAATTGGCTTCTGTTAGCCAGCTCTGCGGCCAAGAATCCCGATTCAACGGCCTGTGAGATCCCCTTTCCGGTGAGTCGGTTTGCTATACCTGCAGCATCACCCACTCGTACGACTGAATGCTCCGGTAGATGGGTTCTGTCGGGATCAAGGCTTGGTCCCTCGGGAATGATTGCGACGTTCGTCCGTTCCTGCGACGGGACTGGCCACCCATTCCGCTCACAGGCTTCCCTCAATGCCTTCATATAATCATTAGGCCGGTCACTGACCGTCCAGCCGATACCAACGTTGGCTCGTTGCGATGTCTTCGGGAATGCCCACGAGTACCCTGTATAGTTCTCCAGAATTATCCGGCTGTTCGGGTACAACTCGGTGAAGTCCCCTTCGACATCACTGTTAAGCGCTACCATATATCCTGAATACTCGTTGGTTGTTCCGAGCGCTTTACTAGAGAGTGATGGCTGACCGGTTGCATCAACGACGAGATCATACTCATCGGTGAACTCGTGGAAATCTGTCCGTGTGATAGACTGGTTTTCGTGGATGTCAACACCCTTCTCTGAGAGTTGTTCTGCCCAGGACTGCTCAACGACATTTCGGTCCGTTATATATGTATCCGCAGCAGGAAAGGTGCCGGCTCCAGTGCGGTGGCGATCGGCGTCGATTCCGTCATACACCTCCACTTCCATCGCTGGCAGCGGGTTGAGAAAGCCGTTCTCTACAGTCGGTTCGAGTGGGATCTTCGATACCGCTGTCATCGCTTCTCCGCAATTAACGCCTTTGCTATCGTAGGACTGCCGCTCATATAGTTCGACGACGAATCCAGCGTCGTCGAATCCAGCAGCTGCTGCAAGCCCGGCCATCCCTCCACCTATTACCGCAATTTTGGACGTTCGAGTCATCGGTTTTTGCCAATCTTTGAGGCCATCGTTAAGCTCCCAACAGCATCCGAAGTGACCCACGAACGCCCATCGGGAGTCCGATCGCTCCGATGAAGAACGTCATAAGCCACCACCACGTGTGATTCATCTCCTCTTTCGCATCGGCGAGATACCACACGATGCCGACAGTCACGACGAGTTTCAGCACGAACGTCGATCCGGAGAATCCAGTCGCCTGGTACACGAGATTCGTCACGACCAGCTTTGGGGAGTAGCCGAGGAACGTCACACCGATGAGATTCTGCGCAGCGTCCCACAACTGGCCGAAAACGGCCAGCAGAATTAGCGGGTGTCGAAGGTGGGTGATATTGGCGAAACTCGTGCCCCAGTAGTAGAGTGCGGTTACGCCGAGCGCTATCCCCGTCGTCGCGACAGGAACCCATAGGCGGAGTGGGGTCGATGTCGAGAGGCCGTGCCAAACAGCCCACCAGACGGCCCCGACAGCCCACACCGACCCGACGAGCCCGACTGTTAGCGGGATAGATCCGATATTTTGGTCACGCAAGAGTGCACCGACACCGAGCGCGAGGATGGTGACAGCGGTGACGACGATGTAAATCGATGGCGTGATGAACCACACCGCGTAGTCCCCGAGCAGCCCGAGATCCTCGAGGGCGCGCATCGCCCCACCTGCGATGATGATCGGAGCGAACCCGTAGGCCAGTCGTGCGTCGAACGTGACGTCGAGTTGGTCGAGATACGCACGTAGTCCGGGGAGGCTGTATACGACTGCCGCGAGGTAGATTACCGTGTTCACCGCGTTGTAGCCCTGGACAGCACGAATCCCCTCGTGCGTGACTGGCTGACCGGCCGCATCGGCGACGACTGGTCCCCAGAGATACTGCCAGATGAACCGGTCGTAGACCAACGTCGGAAACACGAGGATGCCCCCACCGAGAAGGACGAGCGGGGCCAGCAGGTACAGCGCCCACCACTCGCGTGAGCCGGTCTCCGGAAGGACAGTCTCGACGCGGCGGGTGACAGTACTCACGACCCGTTCACCTCCAATCGCCACGTCGTGCTTTTCGAGCGCCCCCACTGTTCGAGTGAAACGATTGTGAGTTCGTCCTGGAGCTGGCTGAGGTACTGCGCGACTGCCTTGGGAGATCCGTCGAGGTCGCTGGCAATCTCGCGAGCCCGGAGGTATGTCGGTTCGCTACTGGCTGTCTCGACGAGGTACCTTCGAACCGTGTGCCGGGAAATATTCGACATTGATCTAGAGGTGACGGTTAGCGAAGAAATCCGAAGAGCTTGTAGTCGTGATCGGGGGTGTACCGCCGGAACAGGAGACTGTTCGTCAGCACCGACACCGACGAGAACGCCATTGCTGCTGCAGCGAGCACGGGCTGGAGGAGGCCGAGCGACGCTAACGGAATCATCGCCGTGTTGTAACCGAGCGCCCACACGAGGTTCTGTTTGATCTTCTGGAGTGTCGCGTCTGAGATTCGGATCGCCTTTACCACGTCGAGCGGGTCGTCTCGCATCAGCGTGACGTCTGCAGCTTCGATGGCGACGTCGGTGCCGGAGCCGATTGCTGTCCCGACGTGTGCGACCGCGAGTGCCGGAGCGTCGTTGACGCCGTCACCGACCATCATCGCCTGCCGGCCCTCGTCTTGAATACTGTCGACCGCGTTGGACTTGTCCTCAGGAAGGACTCCTGCGCGGACGTTCTTCGGGTCGATACCCACCTGTTTAGCGACCGCACGGGCAGTTCGCTCGTTGTCGCCCGTAATCATCATCACGTCAACTCCCCGCTCCTGGAGTGCTGTGACAGCCTGCTTGGAGCTTTCCTTCACTGTGTCGGCGTCGGCGACCACACCCACGAGCTCCCCCTCGTAGGCGACCAGCATCGCCGTCTTCCCCTCGTTCTCGAGGCGTTCCATCGTCTCCTCAGCGGGAGAGGGGTCGATCCCGTTGTCCCGCAGCAGCTTGCGGTTGCCGACCAGCACCTCGCTGTCACCAATGACTGCTTTGATCCCGTGGCCCGGAACGTTCTCGAAGTCGTCAGGCTCAGTCACGTCCAGGCCGCGTTCTTCGGCCCCTTCGACGATTGCACGGGCGAGCGGGTGTTCGCTGCCGCTTTCAGCTATCGCCGCCAGTCGAAGCACATCATCCTCTGAGAGGCGCTCACGGGTGCTGAGCTGTCCACCATCTGGGGTCGGCTCGCCACCGTCAGTCACCACATTTCCATCGCTATCAAAGACGACCACGTCGGTGAGTTCCATTTCACCCTCCGTGAGGGTGCCCGTCTTGTCGAAGACGACCGTGTCGACGTCTTTTGCGCGTTCGAGGATGTCACCGCCCTTGAACAGGACGCCGTTCTGGGCACCAATCGTCGTCCCGACCATCGTCGCTGCGGGCGTCGCCAGCCCCAGCGCACAGGGACAGGCGATGAGGATCGAGGACGCGAAGACAATTATCGCGAACTCGAAGACTGAAACGGTCCCACCGACCGGGGCCGGGCCGCCAGCAACCTGACCCCACAGCGGGAGCCAGTCGACGAAGCCAGCGAGAGCCTCGGGGAACAGGAACCAGACGACACCCCAGAGAAGGGCGTTCGCGATGACCGCAGGCACGAAGTACGCGGAGATGCGGTCGGCGAGATTCTGGATGTCGGGCTGGCGCGACTGGGCCTCCTTGACTGTCTGGACGATCTGTTGGAGGGCCGTGTCTTCTCCAACCTTCGTCGCCTCCACGACAAGGACGCCGTTCTCGTTAATCGTCGAGCCGACGACCTCATCGCCCTCCTCTTTCTCGACAGGCACAGATTCGCCAGTGACCATTGACTCGTCGACGGCAGACTGACCGTCGACAACGACACCGTCTGTGGGAATCTTCTCACCTGGACGAATTTTCATCCGGTCACCAGTTGTGACCTCTTCGAGTGGAACTTCTTCTTCACTGCCGTCCTCGCGGACAATGGTCGCCGTTTCGGCTTCCATTTCGAGGAGCTTTCGGAGGGCCTCACCCGCTTGGCCCTTCGACCGAGCTTCGAGATAGTTACCCAACGTGATGAACACGAGGATGAGGGCTGCCGTGTCGAAATAAAGTCCACCTGCAATGAGTTCAGCAAGGACTGCCACAGAGTATAGATAGGCCGTTGTTGAACCGATCGCAATCAGCACGTCCATATTGGCGCGGCCGTTCTTCACGATCGCCTTGTACGAGTTCTTATAGAACGGCCAGCCGAGGATCGCCTGTACCGGCGTGGCGAGGAGGAACTCAACCCAGCCAAGTTCCACACCGAAGACGGCTTCAGGGACGATCGCGCCACCGAGCAGATAATTGTCGATGAGGAAGAAGAGCAACGGTGCCGATAACACTGCCCCAAAGAGGGTCAACCTGAGTTGTTTCCGAGTTTCGGCTTGACGGGCGGCATCTCGTGCGTCCTGGCCCGACTCTTCGTCGGCACCATCTTCGCGGACGGGCGAGTAGCCAGCCTCCTCGATAGCATCGTACAGCGCACCAATAGATACTTCCGCAGGATTGTAGGTGACCTGTGCTTCGTCGGTTGCGTAATTGACCTCCGCATTAACGACGCCCGGAATATTTTCAAGAGCGGTTTGGTTGGTCTCGGCGCAGTTGGCACAGGTCATATCGGAGATGGCAATCGTTACCGTCTCAGAGACTGCGCCGTACCCGGCCTCGTCGATCGCGTCGTAGATTTCTTTGAGCGATACCTCTTCAGGGTCGTAGGTGACGGAACCCTCGTCGGTGGCGAAGTTCGCATCCGCCTCCGATACCCCGTCGAGCGATTCGAGAGTGTCCTGGATCGTCGCCGAACAGTTGGCGCAGGACATTCCCGTGATATCAAGATGGATTGTTTGGCTTGTCATGCTTGTTCTACTATACGGGGTCTAGGTTTAGGCGATTTACTGCTTCGAGAGGCGGGGTTTCGACTGCAGGAAAATTTGGATTCCAAAGACAGCGTTACGCTCCCTCTTCGAGTCGCTGATACCGATCGTCGAACCGTGTGAGACAGGACGGACAACAGAAGTGATAGATCTCTCCGTCGATTCTCGTCGTTTCACCTTGATTATCAACGGTATTGTTACATTCAGCACAGGTGAGTGCAAATTCGACGCCATCAACGGACGGCGTCCATTCAAGCTCGTCAATTAGTGTGACGGTGTAATCTGCTACATCGATCTCGTTAAAGAGTCCATCTACCCACTGACGTACGTTCTGGGCTTCAACACGGGCATAGAACCAAAGATCTCCTTCGGAGGTCGTGAAGACGTGTTCAACGCCATCTGACTCTCGAGCCCGCTCGCGGGCGGCCTCCAACGACGCTGAGCCGATTTCGGCCTGAATAAATACCGGTACACCAGCTCGGAGATGAGCCCGGTTGACGTCAATCGTGAAGTTGTTAATGATGCCAGCTTCCTGTAATCGCTTTACCCGGTCAGAAACGGCTGGCCCCGACAAGTCGACCTCCTCGCCAATATCGCTGAACGGGCGGCGGGCGTCATCAGCGAGTAACGAGAGGATTTCTAAGTCGGTTTCATCCAAATCGCGCATACGACCGCTTCGTCTCGCAGGATACATTATTGTTGCCCACAACACACCTTCGAAATCGGTGATCTAGGGCTGCGACAACATTGGATTCTAAGCAGAAAACCACATAGAATACTCGCCCCTATCTACGAATGGATATGACTCAGACAATCACCGTCGAAGGAATGACCTGTGAACATTGCGAGCAGACCGTCGAAGAGGCACTCGAAGAAGTTGAGGGGGTTACGTCCGCTACTGCGGATCGTGACTCAGAATCCGCGACGGTCGAGGGGTCCGCTGAACGGGATGAGCTTGTGACTGTGGTCGAAGACGCTGGATACGATGCCTCTGCGTAACAAATCCCGATTCTCGTCGAATCGGATTCGGAGAGGGATTGATACGACTGCCAATCCCAGGTGTAGATACTATGACTGATACACTTCCGTTCGATGCCGTCCGCGAGCTCGACGTCGACGGGACGACGTACAAGATGGCCGATCTTCGAGCACTCGAAGAGCAGGGGCTCTGTGACCTCGACACGCTCCCTGTGAGCATCCGTATTCTGCTTGAGTCGGTGCTCCGGAACGCCGACGGCGAAACTGTTACTGCAGCGGATGTCAAGAATGCTGCTGGCTGGAAGCCAGACGTACCGGACGCAGAGGTTCCGTTCTCTCCATCACGAGTCGTCCTGCAAGATCTCACCGGTGTACCCGCAGTCGTCGACCTGGCGGCCCTTCGATCCGAGGTCGACCGCAAAGACCGAGATCCCACCCTGGTCGAACCGGAGATTCCTATTGATCTCGTGATCGACCACAGCGTCCAGGTCGACTACTTCGACTCCGAGGACGCCTACGAGAAGAACGTCGAACTGGAGTACGAGCGAAACGCCGAACGGTATCGCGCGATCAAGTGGGCGCAGAACGCCTTCGAGAACTTCAACGTCGTCCCGCCGGGGACCGGTATCGTCCACCAGGTGAATCTCGAACATCTGGGTCGGGTCGTCCACGCCCGCGAGCAAGACGGCGAGAACTGGCTCCTGCCGGACACGCTCGTCGGCACGGACAGCCACACCCCGATGATCGGTGGCATCGGTGTGGTCGGTTGGGGCGTCGGCGGCATCGAAGCGGAAGCGGCGATGCTCGGTCAACCGGTCACGATGAAACTCCCCGAGGTCGTCGGCGTCCGTCTCGAAGGCGAATTACCCGAGGGCGCGACGGCTACGGATCTCGTGCTCCACATCACCGAACGACTCCGCGAGGTCGGCGTCGTCGACCGGTTCGTGGAGTTCTTCGGTCCCGGTGTGGAGAATCTCACAGTCCCCGACCGGGCCACGATCGCCAATATGGCGCCCGAACAGGGCTCGACGATCAGTATGTTCCCGGTCGACGAGCAGACGCTCGAGTATCTCGAACTCACCGGGCGTGATCCCGACCACGTCGACCTCGTTCGCGAGTACCTCGAAGCCCAAGGGCTGTTCGGGGAACAGGAACCAGAATATACTGAGGTCGTCGAGTTCGACCTCTCGACAGTCGAACCGAGTCTGGCCGGACACAAGCGGCCACAGGACCGGATTCCGATGGGGGACGTGAAACAGAGCTTCCGGGGACTTCTCCACGGGGAGTTCGAGGACGACCTCGATGATGTCGACGAGGACGCCTTGCAGCGGTGGCTCGGTGAGGGTGGTGCAGCTGATGCGGAGACCGACGGTGGCGTTCAGGTCGAACCCGAATCGGAACTGCACCCGTTAACCAAACGTGTCGAGGTCGACCTCGACGGTGAGACGGTCGAAATCGGACACGGAGACGTCCTCGTCAGCGCCATCACGAGCTGTACGAACACGTCGAACCCGTCGGTGATGATCGCTGCTGGACTGCTCGCCCAGAACGCCGTCGAGAAAGGCCTAGACGTCCCGCCGTACGTCAAGACGAGTCTCGCACCGGGTAGCCGTGTCGTCACGCAGTATCTCGAAGAATCGGGGCTGCTTCCGTATCTCGAAGAGCTCGGGTACGCCGTCGTCGGCTACGGCTGTACCACCTGTATCGGTAACGCTGGGCCGCTTCCCGATCCCATCGAGCAGGCAATCGACGACCACGACCTCTGGACGACGAGCGTTCTCTCCGGGAACCGGAACTTCGAGGCGCGTATCCACCCGAAGATCCGCGCGAACTACCTCGCGAGCCCGCCGCTCGTCGTCGCCTACGGGCTCGCAGGGCGGATGGACATCGATCTCGAACACGAGCCGCTGGGCACTGACGATGAGGGTAACCCAGTCTATCTGGCGGACATCTGGCCGGACGCAGCGGACGTGCAGGCCGCAATCCACGAGAACGTCTCTCCGGAGATGTTCGAGGAGAAGTACGCCTCCGTGTTCGAGGGCGATGAGCGATGGGCTGCTCTCGACGCGCCCACGGGTGACGTCTACGAGTGGGATGAGGACTCGACATACATCCGTGAACCGCCGTTCTTCAAGGACTTCCCGGTAGAGAAACCCGGCGTCGCCGATATCGAGGACGCACGCTGTCTACTGACGCTCGGCGATACCGTTACGACCGACCACATCAGTCCAGCCGGCCCGTTCGGTCCCGACCTCCCCGCAGGTCAGTGGCTGCTCGATCACGGTGTCGAGCCACACGAGTTCAACACCTACGGCGCACGTCGGGGCAATCACGAGGTGATGATGCGGGGGACGTTCGCCAACGTCCGAATCGAGAACGAGATGCTCGACGACGTCGAGGGTGGCTACACGATCCACCACCCGACCGACGAACAAACCACGGTGTTCGAAGCCAGTCGCCGCTATCGGGACGAGGGGATACCGCTCGTCGTGATGGCTGGCGAGGAGTTCGGAACTGGGTCTAGCCGGGACTGGGCGGCGAAAGGAACGGACCTGCTCGGTGTCCGCGCAACCATCGCCGAGAGTTACGAGCGCATCTACCGCGACAACCTCGTCGGCATGGGTGTGCTTCCCCTGCAGTTCGATGATGGCGACTCGTGGGAATCTCTCGGTCTGGATGGGTCGGAGGTCTTCACGATCCACGGCCTCGATGACGGGCTCGACGTGATGGACGAACTGACCGTTATCGCCGAGCGTGCGGACGGGTCGACTGTCGAGTTCCCGGTCACAGCACAGGTCGGCACGCCGGCCGCCGTAACCTATATCGAACACGGCGGAATCCTCCACTACGTCCTCAGACGCCTCCTCAGACAGTAACACCAACGCGGTCAGAAACGATCGTCGTCGGACACCAGGCGGGCGCGACGGCGATCAAACTCCTCGTCGTCGATTTCGCCACGAGCGTACCGTTCTTGGAGAACAGCGAGTGCGCTGTCATCAGTATGGCCGTCCGTAGGGGACCGCGTTGTCAGCCAGTAAACGGCGTAGACTGGGAGGGCGATCAGAAGTGCCATCCACAGGAGCCCGAACAGTATCATCCCCCAGCCCCAGCCACCCCAGCCGGCCATGTGGCCGCTGTTCCACATGCCGTCGTGCCAGCTCCACATCATTGATTCTGGGACGGTCGCGTGCGTTAGCGCCATTCCGGCGACGACGGCCAGAGTCAGTGCCCCAACGACGATGAATCCCAGAGAACGAATCCCGCGTGCTTGAATTGGATTTTGCATTGTTGTACTCCCAACGGTCTCGGCGTGGTTAGCCGAGGATGTATTCGAGGGCGGGGTAGCGCTCGACGAGCGTCTCGCCGCCGACGTCGTAGTTCTCGATGTACTGGTCGAGGCCCAGGATGCGGCCCGCGGCGAACGCGGCGACCGCGAGGAACACGAGCATGTACGCGAAGTCCCCGTTGATGAACCCGTGACCCATGTCCCAGTTGCCGAAGTAGAACATGAGCATCATCAGCGCGCCGAAGAACGCCGCGAGGCGGACGAACGCGCCGACGAGGAGGCCGAGGCCGATGAACAGCTCGCCGTACGGCACGGCGACGTTCGCGAACTCGACAAACCACGGCGTCGAACCCATCCACGCGAACAGGCCCGCCAGCGGGTTGCCGTTCGTCGCCGCAACGTTCGAGAGGTAGCCGCCGGCCGCGAACTCGCCGGTGATCTTCGTGAAGCCGGAGTACGCGAACGCGTAGCCCATCATGAGACGGAGCGCCAGCACGAACCACGCGCTGAGGCTGTGGACTTTCCCGCCGACGGTCAGGCCGCCGACTCTGCTCTCAAGCTGGTTCATGCCGGAGTCGAGTGTGGACATAATTATTGCACCTTCAACTATCAGTAGGCGGGTAGAGACGATATAATAGCGAGCCGGCGTTCTGAGTCAGAAAACCGGCGGGCTATATTACCCTCCTGTAGCGAGTACGGACGTGTGACTGAGGAGGCCGACCCGTCGGACATCTTCGCCACACTCGACGACGAGTACGCCCGCAACATCCTCGTGGCGACGAAGACCGACCGACTCTCCGCGAAGGAGCTCAGCGAGGAATGCGATATGTCACGCCCGACCGTCTCGCGGCGTGTCACCCGCCTCGTCGAGCAGGGCCTCCTCGAGGAGTACACGCACGTCGACCCCGGCGGACGGCACTACAGCGAGTACGAGGCGCGACTCGAGCGTGTCGAAGTACTCCTCCAAGCAGAGGGCTTCGACGTGCAGATCGATGTTCGGCCGGACCCCGCCGACCGGATTACGTCCATCTTCGAGGAAATGCGGGGAGACTGACTCATGGAACACACGTTATTCGTCATCGGCAAGCTGTTCACGACCGCCCTGGCGCTGGTGATCGCCTACCAGGCCTATCGCGGATACCAACGGCATCACACGCAGTTACTCCTGTACGTCGCCGCCGGCTTCGCGCTGGTCGGGCTCGGCGGCCTCCTCGAGGGCGTGCTCTTCGAACTCCTCCAAGTGTCGATTTTCGAAGCAGGATTCGTCGCAGCACTCGTCACCGCCGCCGGGATGCTGTCGATTCTCTACGCCCTGTATGCCCCGAACCCCTGAGGATTCGGGACGTTCATTCGAGAAGCGGCCTCTGGGCGTTGTTCCTCATTCGAAGTCGCTATTGTTCGGATTCCCCTTATTCTCACCAGTGTAGGGTCGCAGCGGGAATTATGTCCGTACCGGTCGTACAGTATCGTATGATTCGAACACTCGTGGGTGTCCTTGGCGCTCTCTCAGCGCTGTTCCCGGACAAAATCGTCAGTCTCTTCGAGAAACTTGCGATTGCGAATCGAAGCGGGGGAACAGTGAGAGGGTGGGTCCGCCCAGCTATCCGGTCTGAGGGCGTTCTGATAGCTGCGATTTCCCTCCTCAATGGGCGAGCATACGCGTGGCTGATGAATCTTACCGGTGTGTTCGGCGCTATCGTCTTCCTGTTTCCCGATCTGTATCGAAGATTTGCCACCGCGTTCCTGTACGAGCGTCCGGAGTCGGTCGAATGGAACGAGCGATTCCGCTCGGGTATTCGGGCTATCGGCGCACTATACGTCTTTTTAGCGGCGAAGACGTATCTGGAGCGCCACAACGGTACCTGAGTCTTCCCGCATCGTCAGTTGCTGAATCTGAAATTTGGTTCGTTTCGGCTGCACGTATCACTTGGAATCTAAAGTTTGACCCCCAAGAGACCAGTATAATCGAAGGGGAAATCCGCTAAAGAGAGGGAGCCGTATGTACCTCTGTATGACGACGACCATCACCGTGGAAGGAATGTCGTGCGGTCACTGTGAGCAGACGGTCGAAGAGGCCCTTGAAGAGGTCACTGGCGTGACTTCCGTGACCGTCGACAGGGAGAGTGAACAGGCAAGTGTCGACGGTGAGGCAGAGGTCACGGCCCTCGTGGCGGCCGTCGAAGACGCGGGATACACCGCTCACGCCTGAGTATCGTGCGCTGCGGATAGCACAAGTCGCTTCGAGACGACGACTAACTGTTGTCTTCGGAGCTCGTCTACGCTGGTCCTGCTGTACGGTCTCAGGGCCGAAGATTCAAGAAGCCGGCGGAACCACCTCAATAGAGAACATGACTCATGGACGACCACAAAGATACAACTGAGAATTCCCCGGGAGGAGAGGACCAGCCGGACACCACCAGTCACCAGCACGAACACGGTGAGCACGATGAAGCGGTCGCGGAATCTGACGAGGAAGGGGTAGAACAGGAGCTACTAGAGGAGGAAGCTCACCCTGCTGCGGCAGGTGAGATGGCGTCCCACGAGCAGCACGAACACGCCGGACACGAGGGCGAAGGACACGACCACGGTTCCCATGAGGGCCACGGTGAGGGGCATGGCGGGATGCACGAGGGCCACGAGCAGATGTTCCGCCGGCGCTTCTTCGTCTCGACGCTCCTGTCGATCCCAGTCCTGCTATACAGCGAAATGCTGCAGGAGTGGCTCGGGTTCTCCGTCCCCGCGTTCCCGGGCAGCGAGTGGATCAACCCCGTCTTCGCGGTCATCGTCTTCGCGTACGGTGGGATGCCGTTCCTCCAGATGGCGGTGCCGGAGCTGAAAGACCGGTCGCCGGGGATGATGACGTTGATCTCGATGGCGATCACCGTCGCGTTCGTCTACAGTCTCGCGAGCGTGGTCTTCCCGACGCAGTCTGCGTTTTTCTGGGAACTCGTCACGCTGATCGACATCATGCTGCTGGGCCACTGGATCGAGATGCGGTCGGTCCGGCGGGCCTCCAGCGCGGTCGACGAACTGGCGAAACTGATGCCAGACACCGCCGAGCGTATTACCGACGACGGAGAAACCGAGGAGGTTCCCGTCAGGGAGCTCTCGGAAGGCGATCTCGTGCTCGTCCGGCCGGGCGCAAGTGTCCCTGCTGACGGCACCGTTGAGGAAGGTGATTCGGACGTCAACGAGTCGATGATCACTGGCGAGTCCAAGCCCGTCTCGAAGGAGCCTGGCGACGAGGTCATCGGCGGCACCATCAACGGCGATGGTAGTCTCCGCGTCCGTGTTGGCGCGACGGGCGAGGAGACGACGCTGGCGGGCATCATGCGTCTCGTCGAGGAAGCCCAGCAGAGCAAGTCCAAGACGCAGGTACTGGCCGACCGGGCGGCAGGCTGGCTGTTCTACGTCGCGCTCGGGGCGGCAGTCGTGACGGCGATTGCGTGGACCGTCGCGGTCTCGTTCGACGCGACCGTCATCGAGCGAGTCGTGACGGTGCTCGTCATCGCCTGCCCGCACGCCCTCGGGCTCGCCATTCCGCTGGTCGTCGCGATCAACACGTCGCTCGCCGCTCGCAACGGGATGCTCGTTCGCGACCGCATCGCGATGGAAGACGCACGGAATCTGGACGCGATCATCTTCGACAAGACAGGGACGCTTACCGAGGGCGAACACGGCGTCGTGGATATGGCGACCGTCAACGGCGTCGACGAGGACGACGCGCTCGGGCTGGCGGCAGCCGTCGAGAGTGACTCCGAACACATGATCGCGCGAGCGATTCGCGAGGCCGCCGACGAGCGAGACCTAACTACTCCCGACGCGACCGCCTTCGAGGCGATCAAAGGGCGAGGGGTTCGCGCAAACGTCGATGGAAACGAGGTGTACGTCGGTGGGCCGAACCTGTTGACCCAGCTCGATAGCGAGATCCCCGCCCATCTCCAGCGCTTCGCTGACGAGGCGGGACAGAACGCTCAAACGGTGGTGTATCTCGTTCGTGACAGTGAGTTGATCGCCGCGTTCGCGATGGCCGACGTAATCCGTGAAGAGAGTTTCCGCGTCGTCGACGCCCTCCACGATCTGGGAATCGAAGTGGCGATGCTGACTGGCGACTCCCAGGACGTCGCCAACGCTGTCGCTGACGAACTGGGCATCGACACGGTGTTCGCCGAGGTCCTCCCCGAAGACAAAGACGAGAAAGTCCAGGAACTCCAAGACCAGGGGAAGCTCGTGGGGATGGTTGGTGACGGTGTAAACGATGCGCCGGCGCTGACGCGAGCCGACGTCGGGATCGCCATCGGGAGCGGCACCGACGTCGCCGTCCAGTCGGCGGATGTCATTCTCGTGCAGAACAACCCGATGGATGTAGTGCGACTCGTGAAACTCAGTAAGGCGAGCTACCGGAAGATGCAGGAGAACATCGTCTGGGCCGCCGGCTACAACGTGTTCGCGATTCCGCTCGCAGCAGGCGTGTTGGCACCGATCGGGATTCTGCTGTCTCCCGCTGTGGGTGCGCTTCTGATGTCGTTGAGTACAGTAATCGTCGCCATCAACGCGCAACTGCTCCGCCGGGTGGATCTATCCATCCCCGAGCTTCCAGGAGTGACACCATCCACTAGCACCCAAACTGCAGACTGAAACTCTGCCTGATCGCTTTAGAGGGGTTTTTCGATTGCATACGGTTGGTATTCGGAATCAGAAAATCGGTGCAGTTTGGATAGATGGCACTCTGTAAACCGATTTAACGGGCTATAGATGCCAGTTTTCCCACTCACGCCGCGCCTCTTCTTGAGAAGCTGGTTGTCCTCACACGAGTTATCTCAGCATAGTTGATTCCAGAATCTCCCGACCAGTTTCTCACCCTCAACGTCGAGCAGGATGATTGAGTCATCATCAATGAAGGTGTTAGCTATGAGTGAACGAAGCGTAGCTGCGAGACTTACAGAGTACTTGTTTGTGCTGACCGATTCAACAGCAGCGGTTCCTGCGCAAAGAGGATGGGATCGCGCCGCTTGTGTGACTGGCTGATGGGATAGCTCACATGACTTCTCAGGAGCACCGATTGACCGACGCCTACCTTGTCGGGTTGACACTCACAGAGGCACTCAAAGCCGATCAGTCCCTCTGCACGGCTCTTCGAACTCTGGAGGGGCCGTTCGATTCGCTCAATGACGGCTACCCAGAGTGGCATCCAGCACCGCACTCGTTCGAGGGGATGGTACGCTTGTTACTCTACCGCGAACTCACTGGCGAAAGCTACCGTTCGCTCGCCCAGTATCCCGAACTCGCAGTTGTCTTCGACTTGGAGAAAATCCCCGACGAATCGGTGCTCTCGCGGACCTGGCGTAACCGGTTCGACGAGGCGACCCGGGAGTTCGTCACCACAGCCGCCCACTACGTCATCAAGGAAGTCCACGATCGCGACATCTCAGCGCCGGAGGTGCGGCCTAAGGCAGAGATCGTCGACGATGAGCAAGAAGCCGCAGATCCAGTAGAAGACAAATCCTTCTCACAGGAGGAGATCATCCAGACAACGCGCCTCGCGCGTGATCACGCCTTCGGTCACTTCGACTCTGGTCGGGCGTCGAACGCCTCGTACGAGGACACACAATTCTTTGAGCTACAGACGTTCATGGGGATGGTCCACTGTGGAACTGCGCAGGGAGCGACTCGCTTCCAATATCGCCATGGCGAAGAGTACAGCCCCCATGGTGATACCCACCTCCGCGCCGTCAAGCAGTTCGATCCCGAAGAACTCGTGAACGGATTCAACGAGACAACGGATCGCTTGCTCTCCGTGATCGCCTCGGAAGCATCCTTTCGAAGGCCGGTCACCGCTGCAATCGATATCACGACTATCAGCACGCGCGAAAGCCGCCCGATTTGCACACGCGAACTAGTTGAAAACAACTCACGTTGTGAGCCAGTGAACCAGTTTGTAGGTCAACAGTTTAATTTCCCTTAAAACTGATATAATCGGCCGGGAACTCCTCGGTTCGGTACCGCTGCTGACCGATCGTCATGAACCGGCTGGCTCGGATCGGTGGCCGCCTTCGCGCATTGTCCTCCAGATGCTGCCGCCGGCACTTCACGTTCGCCGCGACCCACGCGTTGTAGGCGGCCATTCCAAAGAGATAGAGGTACGTCCGCAGCCCGAAATTCGTGGACTTCGTCGTTGGGAGGAAGTGCTGCTTGTACACGCTGTATGCCGACTCGATGGCCCATCGGTAGTGATAGTAGTTCCGTAGCGCCCGTGCCTGCTGCTCGTTGACATCGAGATTCGTAATGAACGTGAACCACCGCATCCGGTTGTCCGCCTCGAAGACATCTTCTTCGATGTGCTCCTCGAACGCGGAGAGCGTCTCCCGATTCTGCCGGTCGGTCACCCACTCTGCCTCGGGATCGAAGTACTCGGAGAGTGTCTGTTGCGCATCGTCTTCAGCGGGTTCGAGTTTGGACTGATACTCCCCGAAGAGTGTGACCTCAGCCTTGTCTGGCCGCGACTTGGTCTTATTGATGATGTAGCTCGGTTCTACGCCGAACGTCTTCTCTTCGTCCTCCCACTGGCTGGTGTACTTCCCGACGAGGTGTTTCGGATACGCGATAACGAAGGCGGCATCCTGCTTCTTGAGACGGTTCACGATGCGGCCGCTGGCGAACTCCGAGTCCGCGAAGACGACGCCGACGTCGAACCCTCGGTCTTCGACGGCATCGAGCAACTGCTCCAACCGTTCCTCGCGATTTGTAGACGTTGTCTGAAGCTGATGCGCGATCTGGAACGGCATCCCGTCGGAGATCGCTTGTGCCGACAGGATGCGGTATGCAAAGTGCGTGTTCGAGAGTTTCTCCGTCCCAATCACGCCAGGGAGGTCCGACCCCTCGTTACTCCAAGTCGGGATGTTCGTCGTATCTACGGCAATCGGGAGCTCGCGCGAGCGGAACGCGTCGTCGTAGACGGTGTCGATCAGGCGCTCGGTCCACTCGGCGAACGTCCGTTCCCACTCGTCGATTGGGATGCGGTAGATGTCATTACGGAAGGTTTCGGCGTCTCCCCAGATGTCCTCGTACGTCTGGAGGCCGCGATTGTCCGCGAAATTCTCTAGTTCCCCATCGGGCGTGCCGTTGCTATCGCAGAGGTGCAGCGAGAAGTCGAAGTGAAGGCCGTAATTGTCGTACGGCGCGTTATCGGCCTTTGCGATGGGCATGTCGTCACGGGCGAGGTCGAGCGCACCGTGGGCGTAGCCGCGCTTCAACTCAATCGGTATATCCGTGATGCCGCCATTGTTGATGAGGCGCTTGTCCTCTACCTCGGGAAACCGATACCTACGCTTCACGCCGATTATCTCGATACGTCGCGCCCAGCGCTTGATGAACTCGGTCGGACCGGGACCGAACCGTCGCTTTCGTGCTTTTCGAATCGTATTCTGATGCGGAATCTCCTCCAGACCGAGAATCTTGTGGACGGGAAAATCGTCACGGCCAGCCGACCGGAGTAGGTGACTCCGGAGCTGTGGCGCGTTCTTGAACCCGAGAATCTGGTTGTAGACCTCTAACCGAACCACGTCGGTGAAATCCAGCGCACCCGTCCCTTCGTACTGGTCGTCGAAATCAGGAAGGACGAGGTCGAGTTGACCAACGAGGATGGCGATATGGTCCTGCCAGTCCTCCGGTCCCATTTTGCCGTCGAACGGGGCGTCCGTCCGAAGGTCCATCGCCGGGAAGAAGTACTTCCCGTCGTCTTTCACCCAAACACTCTCTGCGTGCGGATCGAGATAGTCAGCGACACGTTCGGGAACACCGGATACGTCGACATCGGTTTCTTCTCGCAGATACTGGGTGTACTCCTCGCCTGTTTTCTCTGGGAGGTGTCCCATCTCGCGGGCGGCCTCCTCGACTTCTTCGATGTCTATGTGGTCAGGCGGGTCCCAGGCCATATTCCTGCGACAGTACAGACGGGGCTTATTTGATTGTATGGGACACTGCTAAATTGGGCGAAAATTACCGTACAGCAAATAGATGAATGGTTTCCGTAGTTCAAATGAACAAGGATTAATTCTTCATCTGCTACAGAGTCAGCGCAAGCTAGCTGGATTACATAGGATGACCCTTATAGAAGAACATATCGATCATTTAATACTTATGATCTGTGAGACCTGAGTTCCAACGAGGAAGAGAAATGCGAGAGTTAGCATCCCTGTAAGCAGTCCGAATGCTATCATCCATCCAGTCAAATCAACGATCATCCCTGTGACCACGCTTCCAAGTGCTCCGATGAGGATATAGAGCGTTCGAACTATCCCGAATCCAGCGCCTTGTTCAGCCGTCTGGAGTGTATCTAGGACTCGCGACTGAAGCGGTGGGACCCAGCCTGCTGACAGACCAGCGAGAATGACCGCTGGGACTGCGCTCGTCACCGTTGTTTCGATACTGAGGAGTGCATATCCGGAAACTCCAGCGCCCATCGCAAGCGTGAGTGTCCGGTCACGACCGATACGATCAGACAACCAGCCGCTTACTGGCTGTGCGACTGCGACCGCAACGAAGAACACTGCAAACAGGCGACTCGCCAGTCTGAGTTGGAACGCGTGATACTCGATAAAAAACGTCGGAAGCCACGTCATCGTGGCAAATGACACGAACTGACCGAGAATCGCAATCAGTGTCGCAAACGCTATTCCCGGCCGAGAGAGTAATTTCCCCAGTGTCCGAACATCAATCTCTTCGAAGAATGATGTATCCGGGTCCAGTGGCTCTATCGGTTGAATGGTCCATCTAAACATGGCTAAGACGACTACGACGACGACAGCCCCTAGGAAGATCGTGATCCGCCAGCCGAATTGCAGAGCGATTGCCGCAACAAGAGGAGCAATCAACCCGGCCACATCGCTTCCGACTCGATGAAGTCCGATTGCTTGTCCAGTATTATCAAAAACCCGTGTGAGAAGCACTGTTGCTGCGTTGTAATACAGTCCAGCACCAAGGCCGAGAAAGAGGACGAACCCGAAAAAGAATGCATACGATGGTGCTCCGGCGACAACGCCTCCTCCAATACAGCAGAGACTCAGCGCAATAAGGATAACCTGTCTCCCACCAATCATATTCCCATATACTCCGCTCGGGAGTTGTGAGAAAGCGTATACTATCCACATCCCCGTGAGAGCGATCCCAACTGTACTCCGTGAGATACCGAACGTTTCAATAATCGCTGGAATGGCTGGGCTGATGAGAAGCTGAGTGAACCGAATAGCAAAATACGCGAAGAAACAGAGGCTGAGGACGGTGTATCGGGAGTCCCAATGAAACTGGGTCAGCCATTGCCCATCAAGCCATCTCATTTCATAGAACACCCGTATCCGTTTCGTTGATGATCGGATCAACTCGGACTTTCTGTCCCTCCACCGTCGCATCTTTGAGACGAGCGAATCCGTTTACCAAAATGAGTTGATCTTCAAACACTCCGACCCAGAACGCGCTTTTCATTTCTCGATGTATCTCCTGCACATCGTTCATATCGTGATTTAAAGCCGTCTTTGATGAAGCCCTCAATTCGTCTTCCATCGCCCGCTTGCTAAGTGATCCGTATCTGAGCACCATCGTTGATCTTGTAGCGTCTACTTCGAAGACCGCCGTGCATGGTTCAGCAATACGCATCACCACTAATAATATTTTCTATCTCTAATATGCTCGAAGGTAATTCCCGAGACGTTGCTTCTGAAGAGGGTAAGAAAACCAGTTATTTTCACCTGTACCGCGACTTCTCGACGCTGGATGCCAGATTGGCCGAGGAGGTATAGCCACTCCACTCGTCCAAACCACTCCATACTGCAACCGCACTGTTCAAGCGAACGCCGTCGCGTAACCGACGCGCTCCGGTGTTCGCTTCCGAGTTGCGTGCACCCTCATAGTCCTACCTAGTCATTGCTATGAACGGCGGCTGCCAAGGCATCGCCGACGCGGACCGCCCGGATAGTTTCTTTGACATCATGTGTTCGAACGATATCGGCCCCATTCACAGCTGCGATAGTATGGGCTGCGAGACTCATTTCGAGCCGTTGTTCCTCTGGAAGATCAAGAATACTTGCGAGGAATGACTTGCGTGAACATCCGATAAGGACAGGATAGCCGAGCGCACCAACTTCGTTGATTCGAGTGATGAGTTCCTTATCTTCGTCGTTGGTCGTCCCAAATCCGATTCCGGGATCGACGATGATGTTTTCTTCAGCAATATCAGCACTAAGCGCTTGCTGTATATTTTCCTCTAAACGTGATTTGATATCTACGACGGCATCGCCACGGTCGGGGGTGGACGAGGGATCAACTGGAAGGTTTGCGGAGTCCATGATTATAACCTGACAATCACGTTCGGCGGCGAGTTCGCGCATCTTCGGATCAGCGAGTCCTGATTGGTCATTGATGATTTCTGCGCCTGCGTTCAGAGCTTGCCGAGCAACTCTCGGCCGACGTGAGTCGATCGAGATCGGTACATCGAGGTCTGTAATGTGTTCGATCACGGGGATAACTCGCTCTAGCTCTTCATCTACTGGTGTCGGATCCGAACCGGGGCTAGTCGACTCCCCACCAACATCGATTACGTTCGCACCTTCGTTGACCATCGTCTCTGCACGGGTGGTTGCATCCTCAACCGCTTCGTACCGCCCGCCATCGTAGAACGAATCGGGTGTGACATTCAGTATACCCATCACCTGTGTTTTCGGCTCACTTTCGAGGCGGCTCATGAGAAAAATCTTCCCTGAGCCGTCAAATAGATTCCGACCGAGTAAAAAATTGAGAATTGATATGTGATATTTATATGGTAAAAACCATTCAACGATACCTTATTTTGCATCCTCAGGGTTCAAGTGATATGAGAGATACCAAAGATATTCTACATTCTGGAATTCGATTTCAGATCCGTATTCTGCAATCATCTCACGTAATTCGACTTCTTCCGGGACATTTTTTATTATAGTATATTCTGTTCCATCATTCAGTTCACGTTTCACGTATCTGTTGCCAGCTTCGTCAGTATGTAGCTCCTCGTTCACAGATATACTGTCAACAAAACACATCTGGGCTCCTTGCTCTAATTGTGAATGGAACGTTTGAAGGAATTCATGAATCCTCTCTTTTGGAATGTGAGACCACCAACTCCCCGCAAATCCAGCCGAGAAAGTATTGGGAGTAGTGGGAGGATTGTACGCATCGGATTGTATCAATTCAATGTTATCTTCCGAGCGTAGCTTTGGCTTAGCAACCTGCAAAACATCTCTCCCAGCATCCGAGGCCACGACAGAATTAGCAGTATCAGTCATCACTTTTGTCCAATATCCCGTTCCACAAGCGATTTCGAAGACATCATGGCCTGAGACTGCTTGCCTGACGTGAGTTTTGAGCGATTCAAGCTCTGACTGCAATTCCGGAATCTCATAGAATTCGTCATACTCACCAGCACGGTCTGAATAGTACTCTACGATAGGTGAGTCGTTCATATTATGTTGGTTGATACTACTTATATGAATGAATTTTGCGATCCTCTCCCTCTTGCTATCAGAGGGTGAAGATTCAGTCTCACGTCGAAAACAGTTTATCACCGGCGATAACTGATGCTCAATAGGTTACCGCACGGACTGGAGAAATCCGACCGGCCCGCGACCCGCCGGACAGCTAGGCATTTTTTCGGTGGGGGAAGGTCAGTTGTGTGTTCTCCCAACGGTGTGCATAGATGTTTCGAGAACGCTGATGCCAGCCATTGTCTGTTCGCGTTGGTCCAGAGCAGTGCGAGACACGATCCTGAGCATCGTTGGTTGCGCGCGGGTCCGGTTCTCGTCCATCCGTCATAAGGCGGTTACGGCGGAAGCAGGCCCCCTCACACGGGAGCCTGACCCGACCCGGAGCGAAACGGAGCGGGCACCGGAATCTGGTGGGTGCGGTGCGGTCGGACCCGCTGGCCTCCCTCGTGTTGCGGTTGCGATGCGGTGGCAGTCGCGGTGGTGACGGCTCGAAGAGCCGGAACCCGTGTTGAAAAGCTGGGGAGGCACATCATGCTCGGCCGGGAGTCCGACTCTCAGCGCGACTGGACGGCGGATTCGAGAGCGGTCACGACGAGTCTCGCCCGCCGGTCGCCGGGTTGTGATGATTGAGCTCCTTGACGCGCGCGAAGTGCTCGTCACACGACGAGGGTCATGTCCGCCTCGCGGGCGGTCCCGGCGATAAGCGTGTCCGGGAGCGGGATCTCCTTCCCGCGACCGACGAGGGCGGCGTCGATCCTAGCGGCTTTGCGGGCCGCCCCGTCGCCGAACGGCAGCGGGTCGGCGAAGTCGAGATCCGCCGCGATGCTTTCGACACTCTCGGCGGGCGCGTCCGACACCATGGCGTTGTCGTACAGCTCGAACAGCGCGACGGTCGGTATCCAGGGGGCTCGTTCCCGTCGAGGCCCTCGAAGAACGCCTTTGCGTGCTCCTCGCCGTCCCAGTAGTCGATGACGAAACTCGTGTCGAGGGCGTTCACGTCGCCGCCTCCGGGCTGGCGGCGATGGTCTACCTGCCCCCGCGCATCGTCGGCGTCTGGCGCGGGGAGCGCTCCCGGCCGTGGCTCCCGATCCGCACGACCGACTACCTCCTCTTCCGTAGGGTCAAGCTGTTCGAGAAGACCGATCGCAACTTCCCCGCGCTCGGGACGGGGTGTATCTCTACCGGCGACGGACCATCGGGCGGCGGCTCGAAGGCCGCCTACGCCGTCGCGGTCGCCATCCTGTCGGTCTCGCTGGTGGTGTTCACTCCCCCCCCCCCCGACTGGCGGCCGGGAGAACGATGGCGCTACCCGTGGACCTCGCGGTCCTGCTGCAACATGGAGGTGAACGGTACAGAATGTGGTGGGAAACAGACCCAATCTCACTATGCTTAGAAGCGGCCTGCAATAACCACGGGGCATAGAAATTAGGGAAAGTATTATTGCTGGTGATGTATATTGGTGAGTCATGCGTCGTGATCCTCAGATCAGATGTTACAATCACGATGAGAGCGGTCAGGTGCGACCACTTAGCAAACGGGTGTTGGAAGACGCAATAGGAGCTTCACCAGAACCGGCTTTGGATCACGATATGAACGCTGTCTCCGAATTCGTGGAGGACGTACAAAGCGGGGACTTTCCCCTATCTGAGCACGCTTACGAGCCGGTCGGTGAGTGACGATGCAGGAGCAACACCAAGGCATCGGGGAAGTAGACCCCGAAGCAGCCGAAATCATCAGCGACGAGATAGCGCGTCAGCGTAATACGCTGGCGATGATCGCCAGCGAGAACTACGCGAGCCCCGCAGTCATGCGGGCGCAAGGCTCGGTTTTCACCAACAAGTATGCCGAGGGCTATCCGGGCGAACGCTACTATGCCGGGTGCAAGAACGCTGACCGCATCGAGAACCTCGCCATCGGGCGAGCGAAAAGACTCTGGGGAGCCGAACACATTAACGTTCAACCGCATTCAGGTACGCAGGCCAACATAGGCGTCATCTCAGCCTTTCTCGACCCCGGCGACAAAATCATGTGCCTCAACCTCAACGGCGGGGGGCATCTGAGCCACGGCGCGTCGCCCAGTTTCACGGGGAAGACCTACACGGTGGAACGCTACGCGGTGGACTCTGAAACCGGCACTCTCAACTACGATGCTATCGCCGAACAGGCTGCGACATTCGAGCCGGACCTCATCGTCTCTGGCTACTCGGCGTACCCTCGCATCGTGGACTGGGAACGGATGCAGGAGGTCGCCGAGGTGAACGATGCTATCCATCTTGCGGACATTGCCCACATCACCGGTCTCGTTGCGACGGGTGTCCACCCCTCGCCAGTTGGCGTGGCCGACGTAGTGACCGGCTCGACACATAAGACCATCCGAGCGGGACGGGGCGGTATCGTGATGACCAATGACAAGGAGTACGCCGATGCCATCGACTCAGCGGTGTTCCCCGGCGCGCAGGGCGGTCCCCTGATGCACAATATCGCGGGGAAGGCGGTTGGATTCAAGCAAGCACTCGAAAGCGAGTTCGAGGAGTATACCGAGCAAATCGTCGAGAATGCCCGTTCTCTCGGGGATGGTTTACAGGAGCGTGACCTCACACTCATCTCAGGTGGCACCGACACCCATCTTGTACTGGCCGATCTTCGTAAGTCTCACCCAGACATGAGCGGACTAGAGGCTCACGAAACTCTCGAAGACGTGGGCATCGTGGCGAACCGCAACCGAGTGCCAGAGGAGTCCCGACAGAGAAAGTGGAGCGGTATCCGATTCGGCACTCCCGTCCTCACTCTCCGTGGATTCGATGCTGACGACTGCCGTGAACTCGGTGAACTCATCGTGAAGGTGCTCGACAATCCCAGTAATGAAGCAGTTCTTGATGAGGGCCGGACCCGTGTGAGAGAGTTCTGTAACGAAAATCCCATCTACGAAGGCCGCAACGTATAGAATCCATAACTTGGAACGAGAGCCAATACCCTCGGCGACGAACTGACTGAATCGTCCGATAGAGTAGTCCGCAATCGGTCATGTTCTATCCAAGACAACGCAAACAATGACACGCAGTCAAGAGAAACGACGGGTTTATTACGAGCTGTTCGCGTGTGCAAATCGGGCGGCTTTCGCGCGTACTGCTATTCCCTATTACGGAGAGGTCGAAGGAATGCCGATGGTCAGCGGGACCAAGGACAGAGACGGTCGAGCATTCAAATTCGCAACCCTCTCGATCATCGGGCAGAACATCCTGCTCGTTCTGGCGGTTGAGCCGGTCCGTGAGAGTTCCGAGTGGGATGAGAACCCGTCGAATCAGATCCATCGTACTGTGCGACGGCTCGTTCGACGAGCGAAAGAACAAGTTCCGATCGAGACGGTGCTGTGTGATCGAGAGTTTGACTCGATACAAGTGTTCCAGACACTCTCAAACCTCGATGTGAACTACCTCATTCCGAAGCGAGTCTCAAGCTCCGAACGGGATGTGCTCGAACAAATGGAGGGAGACGACCAAGAGGTGGCTGTTGAGTCGGCTTCTATCCATGTAGAATCTGGATCGCATCCAATGCGGCTCCTGTACGTGCCGTCGACGAGTGGGGAGGGAACGGCCGTCTTCGCGACGAATCTACGAGTCGGTCCTGAGGAAGCCGAGACATTCTGTCAGCGCTACAGCCGCCGGTGGCAGATCGAGAGTGAGTACAAATCGATCAAAGGTGATTTTCTCGCGAAGACCTCCTCGAAAGACTACCGCATTCGTTTGTTCTACTTCGTTTTCGCGGTCCTCTTGTACAATATCTGGCGGCTCACCGACTTCCTGCTGAAAGCGAGTGTGGGAGGTGAGATGGACTACGCACCTGTGATTACTGCGGGTGAGT
This sequence comes from Halogranum roseipondis, assembly GCF_059695585.1. Classification (NCBI taxonomy): domain Archaea; kingdom Methanobacteriati; phylum Methanobacteriota; class Halobacteria; order Halobacteriales; family Haloferacaceae; genus Halogranum; species Halogranum roseipondis. Next base: position 10,786 of record NZ_JBUEED010000004.1, on the reverse strand, counting down.
GTGTTGAGCTCGTTGCCTCGTCGTTGATTCCACACGACTAACCGGCTGATCCCCCTGAGTCCGCCGTTTGGGAGTGACAACCCTAATCAGGAGCGGCAGAATCTACGCAATTTCGCACGTCCGCCCAGTAGATGCGATCGGTAAGGATCCAAATCAGGACTGGTCGGTGAGAAGAACCACGAAGTGATGTTAATTCGATCTGAAACTGGGCTATCCTCCGAAACTGTGCCATCTCCATTTTAGGTGTAGTTGCGAATGCCAAAATCTGTGCATGAGATTTCCCGGTTTGTCGAAGGAGACTCTGGGGGACGAGCGACTGCTACTGGATAATCGCGGCCAGTTATTGTCGCTTTGGTGAGGTCAACATCAATACCGATATTCTCATACCGCTATGACATCCATCGTAATAGTCTTAGGTCAGCCACCACAAGTGACACACATGGAACGCAAAACGATCTCCGTTACGGGAATGTCGTGCAACGGGTGCGAACAGAACGTCACGAACGCCCTCAAGACTCTCGACGGCGTGAATCGCGTGGAGGCCGACCATGAGGACGACACCGTCGAGATCGTCGCCGACGACTCAGTCACCGACGACGACATCCACGCCGCGATCGAACAGGCCGGTTACGAAGTCACGGCCTAATCGGCCGGCGTCTCGGCGACTCCCGTTTCTCCGTCATCTTCCACGGCGAACTCCGTGTTGACACCCTCCCCCGAGAGCAACTGCCCCGCGAAGCTGTTGGCCAGCACCGACGACACGGACAGCACCATCGCGATCATCGCGAACACCGGGTGGACGAGGCCTGTCGTCGCCGCTGCGACGCCGATGCCGTTGAACGCGAACGCCGCACCGAGATTCTGGCGGGTCTTCCGGTAGCTCTCCCTCCCGATCTCGTGGGCGTCCATCACGCCGCCGAGCCGGTCGCCCATCAGTACGATGTCGGCGGACTCGATGGCGATGTCCGTTCCCGCCCCGATGGCGATGCCGATGTCCGCCTGCGTGAGCGCCGGCGCGTCGTTGATGCCGTCACCGACCATCGCCACGCGATGGCCCTCATCCTGCAGGCGACCGATCTCCTCGCGCTTCTCGTCGGGCAGCACGTCGGCCATCACGCGGTCGATGTCCACCACCTCGGCGACCGCCTCGGCGGTGCGTTCGTTGTCGCCGGTGATCATCACGGGCGTGATGCCGGCGTCGTGCATTCGCCGGACAGTCGCGGTGGCGTCGGCCTTGATCTCGTCGCCGATGCCGATCAGCCCTACGAGGTCGCCGTCGCGGGCGACGCCCGAGACCGTGAGGCCGCGATGCTGGAGGCGCTCGATCTCGTCGGCCACGTACGAGAGGTCGATTCCTTCGTCGGCGAGCCAGCCCGGCTTGCCGACCAGTACGTCGTCGCCGGTCACGGTCGCTCGGATGCCCTTGCCGGTGACGGAGTCGAACGCCTCGGGGTCGGCGTATTCCACGCCGCGCTCGTCGGCACGCTCGAGAATGGCATCGGCGAGCGGATGTTCGGAGAACGCCTCCGCGCTCGCCGCCATCGCCAGCACGTCGTCCTCCTCGCCGTCGAGCGCGATGACCTCGCTGACGGCGGGCTCGCCGACGGTGATGGTACCGGTCTTGTCCAGCACGATGCGGTCGACGTCGGGGAAGATCTGGAAGGCGTCCCCGGAGCGCATCAAAATGCCGTGGTTTGCGGCCTTCCCGCCGCCGCGAATCAGGGCCAGTGGCGTCGCCATCCCGAGCGCACACGGATACCCGAGGACGAGGACGGCCAGCGCCGCGAAGGCGCCGCGCTGGACGTTCGGGCCGGCACCCCACGCGAGCGGCGCGACCAGCCAGAACAGGAAGGCTAGTGCGGCGATAGTCAGAACGGTGGGGACGAAGTACCTGAGGACGCGGTCGGCAAGCTGAATGATTCCGGGTTTCATCGCCCGCGCCTCCTCGATTTCATGGGCGACCTGATTGAGGAAGGCGTCCTCGCCCGTCGCCGTCACCTCGACGAGGAGCGTGCCGGTCTCGTTGACGCTGCCGCCGATCACCGCGTCGCCCACCGTTTTCTCCTCGGGGATGGACTCGCCAGTGGCGACCGACTCGTCGACCGTCGACGTGCCGTCGACGACCTCGCCGTCGACGGGGACGTTCTCGCCGGGCTTGATGCGGACGCGGTCGCCGAGGGAGAGGTCGTCCACCGGGACTTCCTCGACGTCGCCGTCGTCGGTGATGCGTCGTGCGGTGTCCGGTTGGAGGTCGAGGAGGCTCTGGACGGCCTGCGACGCTCGCGTCCGGACGATGAGACTGGTGTATTCCGAGAGGATGTGGTAGGTGGTGATGAACACGGAGACGGCGAAGAAGTGGACGGTCGGGAAGCTCGGGAAGACGAACAGTCCGAGGAAGCCGCCGAGCAACCCGGCAAAAGCGCCCGCCTCCAGCAGGACGTGCTGGTTGAGGATGCCCCGGCGGAGGCTCTGGTAGGCCTTCTCCTTGATGTAGCGGCCGGGGCCGAACATCGTCCCGAGCGCCAGCGCGAGCGCGAATATGTCCATAGCAAACGATTCGGACTCGAAGCGACCCATCACGAAGATCATCCAGCCCATCAGCGCGGCGACGACGATGGATGCACTCCCCGCAAGGACGAGCTGGCGCTTGCCGTCGGCGAGTTCGGCCTGCTGCTGTTCGTACCGCTTCTCCTTGTCCGGGTCGCGGATGGTGTAACCGAGGTCGCGGAGCGTGTCCTTCACCCCGACCTCGTCGATGCGGTCGGCGTCGTACTGGACGAGTACCTCCTCGTGGGCGAGGCTCACGTCGACGTCCTCGACACCGTCGGTGCGGCGGTAGGCCTTCTCGATGCTCTCGGCGCAGAACGAGCAGGACATCCCGCCGACGTTGAACTGTTTCTGTGTCGTTCCCATCTTGGTTCGTCTTTGACGGGCGAGCCCCATAACCGTTACGACGAACATCATAGCGGTTTTGGATATTTAATACCGTAGTCGGCTGCGTGGCGTTACTCTTACTATCGTCGTTCCCCTATTCGACGGCAAGGAAATGTCCCTGCTTGAATCCGATGTGCCGATCCGCGAAGTCGTCACGACCGACCCCGAGAAGGCGAAGGCCCTCGAGAACGACGTGCGGGCAAAGATACTGGATATGCTCGCCGAGGAGGAGATGACGATCGAGGGGATTCACGAGGAACTGCAGCGGCGTGGCGAGGACAAGGCCGAGACCACGGTGCGCCACCATGTGAACGTCCTAAAGGACGCAGAGATGGTCGAGATCGCCCGCCTCGAGGAGGCCGGTGGCGGCACGCGGAAGTACTACAAGTCGAACACGCGGGTCTTCTCTTACGACCTGCCCGAGGACAGCGAAGAGACCCTCGCGGGGGCGCAGGCGACCGCGACCGAGGAGCTGGAGTCGCTGATCGAGACGCTGTACGCGGAACACGGCGCCGAGATCGAGGCGGTCGCCCGCGAGATGAAGCCCTGCGAGTACTGTGAGACCCAGCACTACGAGGAGTTCATCCTCCGCGAACTTCTCAACCGTGCCCTCCTCAAGGTGGGAGAGTCGGGACGGCTGGATGACCTCCACTGAGTGTGGAATCCGTCTCGTTCTGCCAGTTCATCTAGCTGACCCTGATCGTCACTCACACTACCTCAACGCTGAACGACACGCCCTCGTGATAATATCTCAGAGCTTCTTCTCGGTGACGTCCTTCGGGGAGACGAACCGTCGGACGAGTTCGCCCAGCTCCCACGTGCGGTGTATGTCGGCGAGGTTATGTTTACAGACGGGCAAGAGGTCGCCCTCGCGGTAGTGAGCGGCGGCGCTCCCCGAGTCCTCGAACGGGTCGTACGGTTCCTCATGATACCACGCGTGTCCATCCAAGTTGTCAAGCAGCATCGGCAGGCGGTCGTTCTGGTCGAACAGGAGGTTGTAGGAGCCGGTGAGCGAGTTGGCGTCGTCCGACGCGCCGTAGGCGGTGTGGGTCGTGTTCAGCCGCTTCTTCATTGGCTCCCACAGGTCGGCGAACAGGACGCCGTCGAAAATCCAGTTCACGCCCTGTCGGATGCACCGCGTGCGGACGAACGGCAGGTCGAACCCGCCCTTCCACGACTCCGCGTTGAACGCGACGAGTCGATTATAGTCGCGCTCGAACCGGTCGAAGATGACCCGCTGCATCGCTTCGAGGAGGCCGGTCTCGTCGTCGGATACCAGCAAGGAGACACTAGCACCGCTGACCTCGGATAGGCGTTGCTCGAAGGCTTCCGCGTCGGTGCTGTGTGGGCCGGCGTTGACGATCAGCGTTGCGTGGCCGCCCGGGAACCAGAAGCCGCTGACTGTGATCTCTTCTGACCAGCCGAACCCGGTTGTCTCGATGTCCCACGCTACGTGGTCACGGTCTGATCGTTCGTACATCTCTGTGTAAATCCAGCATTCCGAGAAAGATAGGTTGTAGAGGGGTGTTTCCGGATATTCGGTTTGTCACGACACCGGCGAGTACGTCCGGCTTCGGCTCTCACCGTTGGCTTGGACGAGATTGTATCGTTGCATCTTCTGCAGGTGGTTGCGCACCATCCGTCGCGTCTTCGGATCGTCGACTCGTTCACAGTACGACTCGTGCAGTACGCCGGGCGCAATCTCCCCGTGTTCCACGATGATGTCGTAGAGGACGCGCTGGTGTTCGGTGAGCTTCTGGACGTGCTTCTGTCTGATTTCCGCTTTCGCTTCCGGAATCCCTTCCTCAATCAAATCGTCGGTGATTCTGTCCAGTCCCTGCTCGTCGGCCTCGCGAGCAGCCGCCCGCAGAATCCCGATTGCGATCCACGCATCACCGGCGGCCGCCTCGGCGATTCTGGTCAGGTGGTCTCGGTCGATGCAGTCCTCCCCCAGTCCCCAACGGACGCGATCCTCGAGGATGCCAACGAGTTCGTCCGTACCGTACCGGTCGAACCGGATGCGCGTCGCCGTGTGCAGGCGGCTGACCAGCCGTTCGCTCAGTTCCGAGAAGAGTTCCTCCTCCCGGTTGGCGATCAGCACCAACGACAGGCCACTCGTCCGGTGGAGGTCGTACAACACGTCCTTCTCCTCCAACTGGTCGACCTCGTCAAGAACGACGACGTACGGATCGTCAAGTGCCTCGCGGAGTCGGTCGACCAACTCGTCCCGTGGTGTTGACTGTCGGTGGACGTTGAGCGCCCTGTCGACGCCTTCGAGCACACGGTACAGCGTCTTGAAGCGAGTGTAGTCCTCCCAACAGTTGACGTACTGCGTGTCGAGGTCGACGACCTCACCGCGCAGACGGTCAACGGCGTAGCGGGCGATGCAGGTCTTCCCTGCCCCCGAAGGGCCGTAGAGGAGGGCGGGATCGGTCTTTCTGCCGGCGATAATGGGCTGGAGCCCGCTGGTGAGGGCGTCGATTTCGCCGTCCCTGTGTCTCACGTCGCCGGGCACGAACTCGGACTGGAGCGGGCGTGCGTCCGCGATCATACGCGTCGGCGCCTCGGCCATCCACTTAGTTGGAAGGGTGTAATTTCCGGAAAGCGGTCAGACCACGATCTGACCGACGACGAGGAATGTGGCAACCTCGCCGAGGAACGTGACGTAGCCGTTCCTGTCCTCAACCTGCACGAGGCCGTAGTTCGAGTACCACAGTCGGAAGAACGCGCTGGTGAGCAATACGGACAGGAGAAGCAGAAGTGCCGGCATCCATCCGACGGCGAAGGTGTGGATGCCGACCGCGGCCAGCAGTCCGTACCCGACGACGGGAATGAAGAGACTGAGGAGCATGACGAGAAAGCTCTTCGTCACCTGCACCTGCTCATCCCACGAGTAGTCTTCGATGGTTCGGTCGTAGAACGGGCCCAGCTTGGCCTGTCGCGTCGACTTTGTTTGCCGGCGTGAGCCGACGAATGCGGCGACCTGCAAGAGAACTGCTCTGAAGACCTCGCCACGGTGGTGCCGTGCCGTCGCCGAGAAGACACGCTCGCCCTCTCGAAGTGCCGCTCCGAAGAGGAGTTCAGACGTGAGAAACACCACGAAGACGAGAGCCGGGTGTTCGCCGATCGAGAATTCTACGCAGCCGATGTGATCGAGGCGCTCGAGGAGCGAGAGCAGAAGTACGTGATTCCCGTTCCGAAACGCGACCGGTTGAAGCAGGAACTCGAACGGATGCCAAATGACCGAGCGTCCGTCAAACACGAGTACGGGTTCTACGGGCCGGTGAAGCATGGCGTATCGAACGAACGTGTCGAGACGACGCTCGTGGTACTGCCGCCCGACGAGAAACGCGACCACAAGCAACCGTTCGCCACCAACCTCGAAGTTGACGACGAAATTGGGATTGATCGCAGATCGGCGAAGCGGCGAATCAAGCGGTATCAGAATCGGGGCGGCATCGAGAACGCGTACAAGAAGATCAAGGAGTTCGCCGCGTGGACGACCTCCAAGGAGTTCGAGGTCAGATTGTTCCACTTCGGGTTCGCCGTTCTCCTCTACAATATGTGGTTGCTGGTTGACTTTCTCGTGCAGGTCTCAATGGAGGGAGAGGTGCGGTCTAAGCCCCGGATAACGGCCACGCGGTTCCGCGGCTTCCTTGACCGGCGGGTGAGCGCACTCCTGTAGTAGTCGCCCAGCGAGTTCGCTCGTCGGTAGAGGCATCTCAGACCATATCTCTCTTTTTCGCCATCGTTCACGTGGTGTTTCTCGGAATTTCCTGATTCGTCAGCTTCTGGCACCAGCATAATCGGCGATCCCGGACGTTGACCAGCCGAGAGGAGGGAACTGGCCTAGATTCCATGCACAACTTCGGGGCTATTCGCAACTACAGTTTTAGAATTAGATATAGCAATATACGATTTATTCCCACCATGTATTATTTTGGGGATTTTTGTCCGGTTACCGTTTTCTCACGTGGAAAACAGTAAGGGACAACCTATAAGTAAATCGAACGAAACGCTCTATCCACCGAAACCACCAGACTTAGAATCGCTACTGCACGGAGCACGTCCGCTCCTGCTGGCGATTTCACTCGCGCTCACACTCGAGTCTCTCACTGACCGCGACGACTACACGAACACTATGACCAAGACGACCGACACTCCACGCTACAGCACGATGGACCTCGAGGACGCCGAGGCCTTCTACCAGAACGAGATTACGCCGCAGATGCGTGCCGAGGGACTCGCTCCTGAGCACGAAACCCCCACCTATTCGTGGCTCGAATCGCACTTTCCGGGGTTCATCAAACATCTCTCGCGGCGATTCGACCTCTCACCGGGTGACTTCTACGAGAAGATCGACGTTCCGGTTGAGTCCAAGCCGGAGGAGGGGCCGTTTGACTTCGTCGACGACGATGAGACGCGTACCGCCCTCGAAGACTATCTCGTCGAGCTGCGCGATCGGCAGGGACGGGCGGAGTCGACGGTCGCCACACGCCGCTCTGCGCTCCGTCTGTACGTCCGGACGTACAAGGACGTCAATGGCACCGATGATCTGCTTGGACCGCTTCACGACGACGCTTCGCGGGCCGACGAGATGGATCGCGTCGCGGATACGTTCGACGTCCTGCGTCGCCGCGAGGATACGCTGACAACGCACGCGTCGCGACGGAAGTACGTCCAGGAAGTTCGGCAGTTCTACACCCATCAGGTGACGTTCAAGCGTGCACGTCACAACCCAACCGATCAGCTGGAACGTCGCTTTGGGTGGGATTCGACGCCTGAGTGGGACAATCAGGCTCTTGAGGCTGATCAGATACGAACACTCTATCAGACAGCCACCGATCCGGTCGACCGCCTCACCGTGATTGGGGTCTGCGGGTGGGGGCTTCGACCGAGCGAGGTTGCGTCGCTACGCGTTGACCAGCTGGTTCTCGACCCACCAGAAGACGACACGGAGGCCGGACCGTACATCGAATTCGGGAGTGAGCGGAAGAACGGACCCGGGACGGTCGCACTCCTCACAGGTGTTGAAGATGCAACCGCACGGATCGACACCGTCGTTGAGGAGGCCGGCGACGACTGGATGGGCGCTGTGTTCCCGTCTTCGTCGGCGGAGAGCGGGCACCTGTCGACGTCGACGGTTCGACGTCGATTCAAGAACCTCGCAGAACGCGCTGGAGTGGCTGTCGATGGGGAGGTCCCGACGCCGAAGATGGGGCGACGATATTGGTACACGGCATACGGAGAGGCGGTACGTCGTGTGGCCGAGCGGTTTGCAGATGTCGCTGAGGAGCAGGGGTCGAAGTCAGCGGAGGTCGTGTTGGATAACTATCTCTCAGAAGCGGAGAAGCGCCGACATCGCCGCGAGGAGATGCGAGAGGATCTTGAGGGCTTATTCACAAAAGAAACCGCTGTCCAGTGAGTAGGCTTCGGATACGCTAAGACCTGAAACAGAGGAATACGAGCTCCTTCTCTCGATTTTGTGAATAGATCCGACGGGAGCAGTCAGTCAATCTCAAGCTCTTCTTTCAGCTGAGGGCTCTGGAGTCCGGCCCGAAAGACGGCGTTGAAGAAGTCCTTGTTCTTCGAGAGATCCTCGCCGTGTGCGGCGAAATACTCGGTATCGAGCTCCTTGTACTTCACACGCATCTCCTGATAGACGCTTTCGTAGAGATAGACGTTCACGTTGTGAAGGTCGCGAACAACAAGACCCTTCGCGTCTGCGTCAAGGGCCATCTGTCGGACAGTCTCCCCCTCGGCTTGCATAGCAGTGTCGTCGATCTCATCTGCTGTGTCTGGTATATCTGAGGTATCTGCCATATCTTCAGCATCTTCGACATCGGACGTGGTGGATGAGGATTCGTCGTCAGAGGTATCTTCTATATCTGAAGTATCTGATGCATCTGGGGCGTCTGCGTCTTCCGCAGTATTGGACGTAATGGATGCCGATTCTTCGTCGGCTGTATCTGAGGTATCTTCTGTGTCTTTCGTCTTAGTACCGCCGCCTCGAACTTCGTCCATACTCCAAACGTCGCTTTTCCGCTCCTCGAGTTCGTCGTCGCCGTCATTGCTGCTCATGCTTCCACCTCCGTAGTGTGACGTTCGAGCATTTTCGCGATCTCGGTGTAGGCTTCGCGTGCGTCCTCGGTCTTCGCGTCGTCCTCGTGAAGGAAGATAGAGACGCCGTTGTTCCAAGCACGCCGGATAGCGACGCGCTCAGGCACCTGGAAGACGTCGTATGGAGCGTCATTGAAGAACTCGATCATCTGCTTGGTATCGTTGTTCTGGACGCTCTCGACAGCGTTGATGACAATCCCAAGGATGTCGATGGTATCGATCTGGCCCGGGAAACTGTTTGAGAGATAGGCGATTTCCTCGTTCATCTTCTCGATCGCACGGATGGAACGTCGGGTTGGTTCAACAGGGATGAGGACTTGTTCGGCAGTGAGGAGGGCATTATCAAGGATTTGACTGAGATCAGGCGGGCAGTCAATGAGGATGAAGTCATAGTCGTGGTCAAGCTCGTCGACGGCAATTTTGAGTCGCATTTCGCTGTTTGCGACCTGGGTGACGAGCATATCTTTGAGCCCGTCCATTGCTTTATTGGACGGAATGACGTCAAATTCGTCGTGATGCTCGATGATCTCATTGATCTCCTCGGTGCGTGTTGGTTCGACCATCACTTGGTGGAGTGATGGTATCTTCTGATCGTAGAGGTCACGGAAGCCCGTGCCTTCGGTGAGGGTTCCCTGCGGGTCGGCATCGATGAGGAGGACATCGTGGCCTTGGTTCGCGAGCGCACCACCGAGGTTGATGGTGGTAGTGGTCTTTCCGACCCCACCAGCTTGATTTGAGATGGCGATTATCTGCGTCATGTGTCCTATGTATCTGAGGCGTCTGATATAATTGTTTGTCAGACGTACCTGCTATATCTGATGTATCTGAGATGGATGATTGAGTGAAGAGGCGGGTTGAGAGAGTCTCGAGGGATTCCTATCTGGTGTATCTGAGATGTCTGACGTATCTACCTCTACACCGCAAACTCGCCATCTCACTTCTATATCTGAGATAACTGACGGCTCGTTCGTAAGTAGCGGGACTGAGGTAACTGATGTATCTGAGAGTTCTGAGAATAAGCCAATTGGATCAGTAGTGGCTCACTCCGCTTACTGATATATCTGCTATATCTGAGGTTACGGATGTACCAAACGTGATAAATCTTTGATGACGGCATATCTGATGTATCTGAGGGAAACGGTGTGTGATGTTACGGATGTACCAAACGTGATAAATCTTTGATGACGGCATATCTGATGTATCTGAGGGAAACGGTGTGTGATAATGGTGGTGGACTGGGAAATCCCAATTGATTGGATATCTCCACTGGCGGAACAAATAGGTGTATCCCGAATTAGCATCCCTGTATGAGCGAACGAGAACGGCCGCTACAGCAGAATGAGGCGTATTCAGAGCTGTATGAAATAATGCGAAGTGACCAGTCTCTGTTTGAACGGTTCGAAGCCGTCCTTCAGCTTGGCGTTGAGTATTTTGGAGTTGACCAAGGGTACATCACACAGATCGATCAAGAAACGAATGAGTGGACGGCGATCGTCAGTACCGACTCCTCAGATGGCCTAGTTCCTCCCGGTCTTGAACTCGATCTCACGACGTCATACTGTCGACGGACTGTCCAAGAAGAAAAGATCGTCTCGTTCGCAGATGCTATCGAAGCAGGGTGGGAAGACGACCCTGCCTTCCAAACACACCAACTCAGCTGTTATCATGGGGCTCCAATCGTCGTCGACGATGAACCATTTGGGACGGTGTGTTTCTCATCGCGAGATCCGCG
>NZ_JBUEED010000003.1:0-63493 GCF_059695585.1 Halogranum roseipondis | reverse complement strand
GGAGTGCTCGGTAGGTGCGCGTGATTTCGAGCGTCCCGAGCTCGCCCGTGACAGTCGCGGTCGCTTCGGCGACGTAGTGGAACGGCTGTTCGTACCCGACGTCGTGGCGGATGCGCCACTCGACGTCGACGTCGCCGTACGAATCCTCGGCTTCGGGTTTGTTGATGAACACGGCGTCGGCCGCACTCAGCGCGTTGACGGCGCGCTGTTCGTCGAAGCCAGTCAGCGCACGCCCCTCGAAGCTCTTGAACTGACGGTCGTGTGCTGCACCGAGAATCATGGAGACGTTCTCGCGGACGTGTTCGGGGGCGTCAAGGTCAGCGCCGATCGCGTTGGCGACGTCAGTCCAGAGGTGGCCGCCGTCGAGCAGCACGAGCGTCGATTCGTCTTCGGCGACGTTCTGCGAGGCGTCGTCGCGCATGTCGTCGACGAACTCGGCGAGGTCGTCCTGTGCAGCGGTGAGAACAGTGTCGATTACATCGGCGTCGACGTCGTACTCCTCGGCGACGTCAGCGACGATTTCGGCGTTGATTGGGTGTCGAACGGTCGTGGTCTGCTTTGCTTCTTCCATACAACATCATTCGTTGCACCAATAATAAATCTTTCGGAGAAGTATGCAACAGAGCGTGTTGTACTCTATACCCCGACGTCTAGCCCACTCACCCACACGCGGAGTTGATGTTCGACACGCTCACTGAACGACGGCGCGTTCACGACTCGCACTGTAACAGCCCCGTCCGTCCCGGTGAACGTCCCGATCGTGGTTCCATTCTCGCGTGCGTACACCCGGCCGAACCGTGTCGCCCCGTCGCCGGTCACGGGTTCGTCGTCGCCGCGGTAGACCACTGCATCCTCGGAGACAGCGCGCGTGTGCACGGACACGCCCATGTACTTTCCATCGACGGCCGACTCGTTGACGTAGGCACTCGTGTACTGGAGTGTCGCGTCACTCGGCAGCGCCAGGGATTCGAGGTGGACGTTCACCCCGTGCGTCCGGAGTGCCGAGGCGTCGTCGCGAGCGAGGGCTTCGAGGCTGACTGACTCGTCAGCGACGTCGACACTCCCGCCCGACAGCCCCGACCCGACGACGGCGTACACACCCACAGTCGAATCGACGGCGTACATGACCGGACGGTCGGGCGTATCGGAGTCGCCCGCACGCACGCGAACCGTCTCGACGAACGTCTCGCCTTCGGTCGACTCGAGCGTGAGCCGGAGGTGGTACACGCCCGCACCCTCCGTGTGGAACGCGAACTCCGGGCGTCCAGTAGTGTTGGTCGTCTCGAGTGCCGTCCCGTCGGGGGCGAACACAGAGACGTTCGCGACGCGTCGGAAGCCTGCCTCGCCGCCAGCGACGTCGGTGTCGTCGGCCGGTCGCACGGCGAATCGCACTTGTTCGTCCGGCCCCGGTCGAAGCGTGGAGAAATCGAGTGCGTCGACGGCCGGGACAGGACCGTCAAACGCGGGGTTGCGCACGCGAGAGGAGCGTTCGGCGTACGAGTCGGGTGTGCCGACCCGCACCGAAAAGCGCGTGATAGTGTCGCCGTCGGCGATGGGGTACTCTTCGAGAATCACGCGATCGGCACCGACGAGCGAGGTCTCGGTGGTGACGTACGCCTCGTCGACGACCGACGTCGTGCCGTTGGCGTGGTGTGCGAGCACCGAGACAGAGGCGTCGGAATCGGAGAGGTCGACGTCGCCGAAGGGCCACGCGAGTGTGACCGTCTGTGTGCCGTCGCCGTCACCGCCGCCGTCGCCAGTGTTGTACTCTGGGTCGGGGGTGTCTATGTCGGGCGTGTCGGTCGGGTGCGTCTGGTACAGCGCCTGCTCGAGGTGGGCGAGTTCAGCGCGGAGTTCGTCACGCGACAGCTCGTCGGCGCTCGGAACCGAGTCGCGGTCGGCGACGTCCTGGTACGTTTCGAGCGCAGGCGGGTACGCACGCACGACACTCGCTAAGTCGGCGTAGACCGCCCGAAGCGACTCGGTCGTCGTGGTGTTGATTCGTTCGGCCACCACAGAGGGCGCGGTCAGATTCGACAGCGTCGCGTTCCGCAACTCCGCACGCAGGCGTTCTAACTCGGCAGAGAGTGCCGAGACGTTGCCGTAGGTCGGTGCCGACAGACTCGCAACTTCAACGGTGACGTCCGACCGCGGGACGTCGTACCGCTCCGGCGACGTGGAGAGATAGACGGTCGGTGTCTGGGTGTCCGACTCTGTCTGCCCCGATCGTGCCGCGGCGAGTTCGTCGCGAAGCGTCTCGACAGTCGGCGTTTGGACGTCGGCGAGCACCGACGAATGGTACGCTTGGACGGCCACGGTATCGACGTGGTCGGGGAGCGCAACACCGAAGCGACCCTCCGAATCGGCGCGCACCGTCCGACGGACGAACACCCCGGATTGCATGTGTTCGCCGACCTGTTGGGCTTGTTTAGTGACGTCGTCCGCGGCCGTGCGGGCGTCGGCCTCGATCTGCTCGGGGAGCGAGTCGGGGTTCCCGGCGACGATGATGTACGCCGTCGCGTTCTCCCCTTCGGGATGCACGCGGTAGTAGCCCGTCGGCAGCGACAGTTCGGCGTACGCGTGTTCGGAGAGTGAGAGCGGCCCGCCGACCGAGTACGTGCCGTCCAGCGGGACACGCGTCGTATCGACCGTGCCGTTCGCGCCGTCCAACTGCTCAAAGACGGCCGTGCCCTCGGTGGTTTGGCCGGGGAGGTCGCGGTCGACGCCGTCCTCAACGAACGACTGTTCGCCCGGTCGCCACAGTGACACGCGCACGGGCGTCTCCGCGGGGACGCGTACGAGTGGCTCTGTCAAGTCCGGCGCGGCGAGCGGGGAGTCGACGCCCCAATCCTGCCGCGAGTGGACAGCGACGTATTCGGCGTCCGAATCTGCTCCGGCGAACACGTCGTCAGTCGGGGCGAGTGACGGGTCGAACGCGTCGGGCGTGGAGTTGCGCGCGTCCGCGAGCAGCGCGTTCGCCTTGTCCTGCTTGTCGGCGAGTGTCGAGACGCCGTACTCCGATTCGAGCGCGGAGTAGTTGACGCCCCACACCTGCACCGTGGCGTTCGCGACGCGCGTGCCCTCGGTGGTTCGGACAGTGCCGGTGACGTCGCCCGCGGTGAGTCCCGTCGACAGCACCCCGACCGTGGGCGTGGCCCCGTTCGACGCGTCGGTGGCGTAGGCGACAGACACCGTGCCGTCGATGCGGCCGACGGTGGCCGCCGAGACCGTGCCGTCGGGTGCGAGGTCCGTCTGGCCGGTTTGGTCACGAGAGGCGGCGTCGAAGGTCCGAACCGTCCCGTTGAACGTCACGCCCACGAGTGCGTCGGGTCCGGGCGCGTACGCGAGTGTGTCCGCGTATTGGTCGGTGAACGCCCCGGTTTCGCGCCACTGCTCTTGGCCTGTGTCGAGCGAGTAGGCGACGATATCGGTCTCCGAGTCCGCGCGTTCGGTGACGTAGGCGAGTCCGCGCTCGGCGTCGAGCGTGACGTCCTGGTACTCCACGCCCGCGACGTCCAGCGTGTGCGCGAGCGTGCCGTTGGCGTGGTAGATGGTGAGTCGGTCGGCGACCGCGACGCCGACGTGGTCGGTCGTCGCCGAGACGGTCGGCAGGTAGAACGTGTTGACGCCCGTCGCGTTCCAGAGTTCGGTGCTTGAACCGTCCAGCGACCGGGCGCGCACGGTGATGTTGCCGTCGGGGTTCGCGCCGACCGAGTACGCACGCGTCGTTTGGCCGTCCGTCACGAGCGCCGAGTCAGTGGTAATGTCGGTCGTGGCAGCTTGGCCGGTGAGTCCGCCGTCGGTGGGGGAGCGCACGCGGAAGCCACCCGGCGGGTTTGCATCGGACCCGTAGACCACCGAGTCGGCAGTGGCCGCAAGCCCGTTCGGCACTCGCTCGTCGGCCGTTGCGAGTGACCACTCGGGTGTGCCTGAGTGGGCGTAGCGCGTGAGATAGCCGATAGTCGAGTTCGCCCGCGTCCCGGCGTAGACCGTGGAGTCGGCGATTGCGACGGTCGTGCCGAGTGGGTCCGACCCGCCAGAGCCTCTAAACGAGGTGTTTTGCCAGCGAGTTTGGAACGTCGGGTCCGACGGATCTGCCGAGAGTTTCGGCGTCGTGGTGGTGAGTCCGTCGGTGAGCTTCGGCGACGAGCTCGAGGCGATCGTGTCGGCCGCGTCGGTCGGCGGTGTCGGTGTGGTCGTCGCCGTCGACGGCGCGACGGCCGCCGTCAGTAGGAGGGCGATGCAGAGGAGGCTTGCTAACGGTCGCAACCGGGTGGTTGTGACCTTTTTGAATCCAGTGTGTAACACACAAGTAACCTATCGGAATTGTCTATAAAATGTTCTGATGGGTCGGTGAGTTGAAAGAAAAGAAAAGAGCGGGCGTCGGATTCGGTCGGGTCGGCGAGGCTACGGTTATCGGCGCGGCGTCTCGCCGCCTGTCGTTTGCATGACGACGTCGTGTTTGACACACTCTGCACCGCACTCCTCGCAGTCCCACCACTGTCTCTCGTCGAGAATCTCAGTGTCGGAGTAGCAGTGGCCGGTGGCCTCGCACTTCGAGCACGCAAGGACGGCGACGTACGTTGCTTCGGCCGGTTCGGGGAACAGGTCGGCAATACCAGACATCAGTCGGACACCTCGAAGTAGCCTTCTCTGAGAAGGCCGAGGAACGAACCAACCGAGTAATTCGAGTAACCGCTGTCCCATCTAACCGCCACGCGCCCCCTGTCTTGGATTTCCTCTACTTCCCCGGCTTCTTCGTCGTGGAGGAACATGTGTCGCTTCCCGATGAGTATCGTTCCTTCTCCGATTTCGACGTGACTACTTCCCATCGAACCGTTCTCGTCGTTACTCATAGCGCGGCCAGTCCTCCTCGCTCTCAAAGTCGTCCTCGTACAGCGGTTCTTCGTCCAGAATCTCGGCGTTGACGACGTCGTAGTCGTCGCACGGCGTATCCTGCCAGACGTGCAGCCCGGCCTGCGCTTCGGGATCGCCGTCGATGGGCATCTCCACGTCGACGTAGTACTCTTCGACGCGCACGAGCTTGATGCGTGCCTTCTTGCCGACTTGCATCGGGCCGAGACTGCTGTCGGGAGTGTCACCCGACAAGCTCCTTCACCTCCTCGTCGCTCATCTCTTCAAGAGCGACAGCGAACGCGTCGTACTCGTATCCCTTCGGCCCGCAGTTCGGACAGTGGAACACTTCGCCGTAGTGCGGCCCGCGCCACTCGTATCGCACGCCACCGAATCGACCGCAATTACCGCATCGGGGAGCTTGCATCAACTACTCCTCCCCCTCTCCCTCGTCACCGCCGATCCGCTCGAGCGCCCCGATCGGGACGGTAATCGGATTCGGGTACTTGTCGAACTTGATGAGCGCCTGTGACACCTCGGTCGCCTTCGATTCAGGGCCTGCGACGACGGTCGCGAGTAACCCATCCTCGTAGCGAAGGCCGTGATAGCGCACGCGGTCGTCGCGAGTGAGCGGCTCGTCGAGTTCCGACGCGCGGACGAACTCGGCGCTCACTGTGCGTCACCCTTGTTCCGAACGTGGGATTTGGCGACCGGAACGTACCGCTCGCTTCCGTCGCGGAACGTCAGCAGGACCCCCACCATTCGGTCGTTGAACTCTGGGGCGGTCTCGTCGTGGGTGTGCGACGGGAAGACGTTGTGGCAGTCGTCGCACGCCCATCCGTGGACGCGCTCGGCCGGTGCGTCCTCGGGGAGCGCGTGGCTTCCCTTCGACGCCGAGACGTCGACGCCACAGTCGGGACACTCGACACCTCGCGTTCGTTCGTAGTTGACGGCCTGTCGCTCGCTACTCCGAGTGAGCGACGCTTGGCGCGTCAGTTCGGTTCGACCAGTTGATTGGGCAGGCTGGTGAGCCATAGTCTAACTATTATACACAACCTACTAAGTCTGTCGGTGGGTGTGAGAACCATCCAGTAGCCACTCAGAAGCGTGGAGAGAAAGCGAAGGAGGGCCGACGGGGAACAGTCGGCGTTAGAACGGCGAGTCGGCGAGCGTCAGCGTGCGCGTTCGGGCGGGCGTGAACGCGACCATTCGACCGCCGGGGAGCGCATAGCAGTCGAATCGGGGTTCTGCCGAGTCGGTGGGGGTGGAGGTGTCGTCGTCAGCGTCGGCCTCGAGTCCAAGCTCCTCGCGAATCGCCTTCGGGAAGTGGATTCGGAGCGTCGGCGACTCGGGGTTGCCTTGCGCGGAGACCGTCGCCCGCGGGCGCTCGGCGTCGCCCCCACGCGGGAAGCCCTTGCCGACGAGCGTCTGTGTGTCTGCGTCGGCGTCCGGGTCGACGGCCGCGGTTGTGAGACGCAACTCGAGGACGTCGTCGTCAGAGAGTGTGGCCTCGCGGAACGTGCGCGTCGGCGAGAGATACGGTCGCCCGTCCGACTGGCGTTTCACTTCGAGCGTTTCGACGTAGACGAACGCCTCCGGTGCTTCCGGGTCGGCGTCCGTGTCGCTACCCATCTCGGGGTTTCCTGCCATACTCGTTGGTTCGCTCCGTGGCGGTAAGGGATTCTGGTTCACTTGTGGGCCTCTTGGGTGTCGGTGTCAGCATCGGCGTCGGCGTCAGCGGTCTGCTCAGTGTCGTCCGGGTCGTCAAACGGGGGTTCCCACCGCGGGCGGACGCGGATGTACTCACTCACCTCTTCGTACGACTCCTCGTACGCCTGTCGAATCCCGCGGTTTGGTGCGTTCTCGGCCGCCCATTCAAGACGTAAGAGTGCCGCGTTGCGTGCGAGTGCAACGTCGAACTCGTTGGTGTCGGGGTGGAGTGCGTAGGCGAGTCGGCGTCGGACGTGCGTGAGTAGTGGTTCCGACTTGTCTCGACTCATACCGACAACTCCTGTTGAACCGTCTCGGTCGCGGGTGATTCGCCGCATTTCGCGCACTCCGGTTCGCCGTCTTTGATTTTGAAGTACGTCGACCCACAGCCACAGCGCTCGCCGTTCGTGTCCGCCGGGATCTCCTGAAAGTGGTCGGTTATCCAGACGTCGCCCGACAGTCGATGCTCGGGCGGGTAAAACCGGATGCGACAGTCGTGCTTGGCGATTTCGTAGACCATCTCCGGAGAGAGCGAGCGGACGTCGTCCGACTCTGTCCACAGCGCCTCGAGCACGACGACGAACACCGGGCGTTCCGCCCCGTCGCCGTTGCCGAGCGTCCCCGACTGTTCGATGTACGCCGGTCGGTAGCGAGAGGTGGAGGTGTCGAGTCGGTCGCCCGTGAGCACCTTCGGGGCGGCGTAGGCATTGCCGCTCGTACGGAACGGTTCGCCGTCGCGCTCGACGAGGTCGTCGCCATCGGGTCCGGCGTCGATTACTTCGGGACAGCCGTTGATAGCGTCGCGGACGGCCGCGGCCTTGTCTGAGTTCATCCCGACAGCCCCCGTGCAATCGCTTCCGTCCCGACAGACCGAATCTTCCGCAGGCGGACCGCCGGATCGGCAAGCCACTCGACGACCGACGGGCTCGCAACAGTCCCGCCGTAGGAGTGAGCAAGGTCGACACAGCGGTACTCGTGGCGGTAGTACGGCGTGACGATTTGTCCCTCGTACAGCACGGCGTCGTCGGTCGCGAGCGCCCGGACGTTCCGGGTCGCGCCCACGGCCTCGAAGAGTTCGACCGTGCCCTCGGGGACGTCGCGGGCGATAAGCGTCCGTCCGTCGACGTCGAACGTGAGATACTCCGCCGGAAGCGACCGCTTGAGGTGTGGATTGTCGGCGTTCATGCGTCCACCTCGTCGCCGTCGGCGTCCAGCACAGTCACGTACTCCGGGGCGTCGGCCTGCATCATGAACACGACTCCCTCGGTGAGTCGCATACCGGGGTCGTCGTCGACGTGGCCGCACTCGAGGTCGAACGCGTCGGCGACGTACTGCCCTTCTTCGGCGGCCGGGGAGAACGTCGCGTGCGCCCATCCTTTCAGTTCGTCGCACTCCTCGCAGTGGCTCATGTGCTTCTCGCTGATTTCGTCGTCGACAAGCCCGACGTCGCGGACGAATCGGTGCAGCTTGAGGCGGGCGAACACGTAGCCGGCGAACAGCGTCTCTGCGAGCTTGCCGAGTCGCGTGGTTGGTTCTTGGTAGTCAGTCATGCTCTCACCTGCTTCCCCGTCTTTCGGTCAAGCACGGCCGGGATACGCCGCTCGCACTGTCGGCAGCGGTATCGGAGCTTCCGGTCGGCTTGGGCCATCTGTTTGCCGTTCCCCGTCGCCGGGTAGGTGCGGTCTCGACGGCGACGCCCCGAGGTCACGCGGCAGACCTGGATACTCCCACAGTCGGGACACGCGTAGCGCCACGGCTCCGAATCGGTGTTGACCTGTAGGCTACTCATCACTCACCTCGCTGTCGTCCTCGCTGGAATCGGCAACAAGGTCCTCAATATCGTCTTCGGTGACGTCGTGGTCTGCCGGGAGTAATCCGGCGTTTTCGAGGTAGTCGAGCGACGCTTGGGAGGGTTCGCCGTACTCGATGGTGTCGGTGAATAGCGTGTCCACGAGTTCGACGTCGTACGTCTTCTTGTGCTCTGCCTGCTCGATTGCGTCGCGGCTGTCGGTTGCTTCGACGACGATCGTCTCTCGCATCTCGTAGGTGAACTCCACCTCGAAATACTGCGTGTCGACCTTACAGTCCTCGTTTAGATCGTCCTCCTCTTCGTCGGCACCGACGTTCTGTGAGAGGTACGGGTCCTCGGAAGGGTCGTACTCGCCTTTGCCGCCCCACGCGTAGTGGTTGCGACGGTGTCGCCGGTAGATCGCACTGGGTCCGAGGTCCTCGTCGAGTTCCTCCGGCCACGCGAGCGTACGACCACAGACAGGGCACTTGTCCGGATAGGCGTCAGCCTCCGAGATTCGCTGGACGCTCATGCAGACCACTCCGTTGCATCGTCGAGCATCCCTGCGCGCCACGTCCAGACGCCTTCGCCGTGCGCGCCACAGTCGCACTCGAAACGCTGTTTGCGCCACTCTCCGCCGGGTCCGGTCCGGTCGACAAACTCGACGTGTTCGGCCGACTCACAGAACGGACAGACGCCCGATTCGTCCGTTCGTCGGTAGTACACGACGCGCGTCACCTCGTAGAACGTGCCGTCGATCGTCTCGATATCGTCTAGTTCGACGCGTTCGGTCGGTGGTGCGTGACGCGTGCCGCCGTCGGTGACGAGCTTCTCTTTGTCGGCGTCGCTGGACGATTCGTCGATGCAGTGGCGTCCAGACTCGTGAACGTAAATCACGTCGCCGCTCTCCTCGAGGCGGCCGTAGTCGTTCGCCGTGTTCCAACAGACCGGGCAGAGCTTAGTCATTCGGACA
This sequence comes from Halogranum roseipondis, assembly GCF_059695585.1. NCBI lineage: Archaea > Methanobacteriati > Methanobacteriota > Halobacteria > Halobacteriales > Haloferacaceae > Halogranum > Halogranum roseipondis. The sequence goes on along the minus strand of NZ_JBUEED010000003.1, from coordinate 54,167 downwards.
CCTCGGTGTCGAACGTCATTTGTCCGGGTGAGACGGGGTTCCCTGCCACTTCCGACGGCGGGTAGTGGGCGTCCTCGCCCATGATGTTCGTGAGAGAGGTTCGGGTGTGCTCGCTGAGTGTGCCAATCGCGTCCGGATCTCGTTTCACGAGCGGGTCGTCCTGAACGATTCGTGCCAGAACGCGATACCAGTCCCGTGCCGTCGTGTACGAGATTTCGCGGTGTTCGTACCACTCGTCTTCGTCCTCAAACACGATCCCGTCCACGTCCCTGTCGATGAAGCTCTCAAACGGCATGGAGAACTGCGCTTGTCCGCGCTCGATGGCGAGACACGGGATGCAACGACAGACGTCACCCCGGTCAGACCGCATTTCGTACGCGAGGTCTGTACCGCCGCAGTAGTCGCACCGTGGACTCCCGCCGTCAGTGACGAGCTTCTCTTCGTCGTCTACCTTCCGTAGTTCGTAGCGTCCCGGCTCAACTTCGAGTCCACCAGCGACGAATCCCGAACCATCTTCGGCCATGACTCGGAGTTGCACCGCGACGAACGGGTCGTCTTCGTCGACTTCGATGAACGCCCCCTTCTCGTCTTGTTGTGCCCCGTCTTCGCACTCGACACCGCCGTCGGTGGCGGGTTCTGTGTCGGTTTCGACGTCGCCGTCAGCGTCGTCGGCCGGACAGTCCGGCGAGTGTCCAGCGACCGCGACGTGTCGGCGCACTCCTCGCACACCTCGGAAAAAGCCGCCGTCGGTGACGAGTTCTGTGTCGCCACCCTTGAACTGTGAAAGGATCTTGTCGGCAGGGTGCTCGGAGTGGTTGCGAAGCCAGTCCTCGTAGTCCCCCAACGACTCGAATGTCTCCTTAGTCAGGGTGCTCGAATCCGAAGGCAGCGCCGCGTGCATCGTGTGTCCGCACCGTAAGCAGTGGTTGACAAAGACGAGATTCTCCTTGTCGTCGATACCGCCAGTGACGCATTTGTCGTCCTTAGTCGGGTGTGAGCGGAGCTTCCCGCACTTCTCGCAGAATGTCTCACTCTCACCGTCGGGTTGGGTGCTACTCCCGCCGTCGGTCGCGAGCTCCGATTCGTCCTCCTCTTGCTCTTCTTGCACGCGGGGGTCCGAATTGCCGGCGTACACAAACTCGACGACCCACACCGTCTCGTCGCCGTCCCACTCGCCGTTAATCTCGCGCCACGTCTCGCGGAACTCGGCGAGCGTGTAGCCGCCTTCGGCGTCGGCGTCCGCCTCGGTCATCTCCGAGAGCGGCTGCTCGTACACGTCCGTCACGCGGATGAAGCAATCGCACTCCTCGCGAGGCGTGAACATCCCCTGCTCGACGTTGCCGCCGAGGGTCGCGCGGTAGGTCTTGCCGACCGTCGCTCGGTCGGAGTCCCACTGTCGGCGCGTCGCCGTCTTCTCGCCAGCGCGGATCTGCTCGCGGTGCTCGGCCTGGAATATCATGCCGACACCTCCGTCTGTTCGTCCGTCCGCTTCGATGCTGATTGGGCAGGCATAGTTGCCATAGTCTAACTGTTATACACTACAGCATAAAGCTATCGGTGAGCCTGAACGACTCGAAAAAGAGAATCTCGGAGGACGTTAGAGCGACGTCTCGAAAACTGTCTCGCCGTCGGTGGTGACGGTGACAGTCCGGCCGTCGGCGTCGAACGCGTCAGTCGGGGCGTCGTCGCGAGTCACGGTGGCGGTGCCGTCCTCGAGTCGCGTCGTCGCGTCGCCGACCGTCACTGTCCCGGCGTCGAATGAACACCGGAGTTCGACCGTATCGGCCGCGACTTGCGAGGGCCGGGGGTTGCGAACGACCGTCTGGCCGTCGGTGTGCGTGACGTCGCACGTCGGTTCGGGCGTCGGCGTCGACGTCGCGGTCGCGGTTGTGGTCGGCGTTGGCGACGTCGAAAGCGTCCGGTCGACCGTGCGATCCAGCCCGCCGGTATCGGCGAGCCCGACGACGAGCGTACTCGCCAGCGCTGCGAGCGTGAACGTCACGACAATCAATGCGAGCACGCCAACGACGGGCGCGACGGCGCGCGTGTCTGTACAACAGGTCTGTGTTCGGGGTGTTCCTGCCACGGAAATCAGCAGTCTTCGACTGCGTGTATAACAATAATACACACTTGGATAAGTGTAGCTATAGCCAATATTCCGGCAGTTTTATAGTACCAACGAGAGTTTGTTTCTGTGTGGGCGCGACGCCCACAGTGATTTCCGTGGCAGGAAACCGAAACAAACCGAAGCAGTCCAGAACGGACGGCAGTGAATCGAAGCGTGAACGCGAAACGACCGCGGTCGAAACCTCCCGTGTTGAAGGTCGGAGTCAGAACGACACGTTCTGTCGGCTTGTCCGCTCGGCGATGCAAGGCGGCGTCGGCGAAGTGTTCCAGGGTGTGCTCGGTGTCAACTCCCGTGCAGTCCTCGTCGAGGTGCGCGTGCTCGCCGCCCGACGGTATCATGTCGCGGTTCGGTCGCGTGGCGATATGCTGCACGCCGACGTCGTCACGTCCGACGGTGTCGGGACGGCCGAAGCAATCGCCGAGGTCGTCGGCGTCGGTGCGACGCGGATGTTGACGTTTGAGTTCGACCACTCGCGGCGGCAGTCCGTCGACACGGCAGAGTTGTTCGACGTCGAAGAGTAGTAGCGCTTAGAGACCCACTCTTTTTTAGTATCCACCGGCTAGCGATAGGTGTCGCTCTCGTGTCTGAGCGAGAGTGGCGTAGGCGCGTCCCAGAGGGTTTCCTGCCACGGAATACTCGGGCGTCGCCTTTCTGCGACAGTACCTCGACGGAATCAAATGAAAAGCGGTGTGTCTACGGAGCGCTAGTCGTCATCCTCAAAGTCCTCTTTCGAGATGTTCTCAATTCCCTTCTCGAGTAGCATCGGGTAGTAATCCCGGTTCTTCTCGATTGTCTTCCCGGTCGCGCGCTTGACCGCAGGCTTGAGCTCGTCGAACGTCAGCCCCACCTCTTCGACAAGATCGTCGGGGACGTACATCGTAATCGAGCGGTTCTCGTCGGTCACAGATCCACGTGACGTCCCAGACGTCTCTTCGGTCTGTTGGCTTTGGTCCGTTTGTGGCGTTTGTGACGTTTGGTCCGTCTGTGGCGTCTGTTGTGTCTGTGGTGTCTGTTCTGCCTGTGAGCTTTGAGACGGCGAGTCTTCCGAGTCACTTCCGACGTTGGCGAATCGCTTGCTCATGGCCTTCTTTCGGTCGTCGTCGACGTCCTCGTTTGTTTGGGCGTCGCCCGTCATGCCGTCGCCCTCGCGTCAAGTTCCGCGGCCATGTCGGCGTACACCGCGCACATGTCGCACTCCTCGTCGAACACGAAGATCGACTGTCCCTTTTTCCACGCCCGTTTGAGCGCGACGCGCTTGCGCACCTGAAAGACCGGGACGGCCGGGGAGAACGTGTCGTGCAACCACTCGATCGTCTCCTCGGCTTCCCCGTCGGTGTCGATACGGTTCGCCACGACCGCCCGCTCTTGGATCGACGTGTCGTAGGCGTCGCGAATCGTGTCGACTTGGTCGAATAAGAGTTCCAGCGCGCGCTTCGACGTCGATTCGGCGAGTGCCGGGATTACGAGGTCGTCGCAGGCGACGAACGCGGCGTCAGTCAGAAGCCCCATCCACGGCGGACAGTCGACGATGCACACGTCGTAGGCGTCGGTGTCCATGCCGTCGAGCGCGTCGGCGAATCGCTCCCGCCCGCGCATCCCGACGATGAGCTCCGGTTCGGTCGTGAACATCTCGACGTTCGACGGAATGACGTCCATCTCGTCGTGCTCGAGGACAAGATCGGCGAGGTCGTCGCCCTCGGTGAGCACCGTGTTGAGATTCACGTCGCTCGGTTCGTAGGCGTCGGTGAAGCCCAAGCCCTCGGTTGCGTTCCCCTGTGGGTCAAGGTCGATGAACAGGACGTCCGCCCCGCGCTGGTTGAACGCCCCCGCGAGGTTGATAGCGGTCGTCGTCTTCCCGACGCCACCTTTCTGGTTTGAGACAGCAATCCGTTGCATCACAACTGTCTGTGGTGTTTGTGACCTTAAGAAGATTAGTTACGTCTGTTGTGTTTGTGGCGTTTGTGACGTACAGTACGTTGAGTGTGTTTGTGATAGTCAGGACGTTCCAGACGGCCGGAGAAGAGCGACGATTCAGGATGGTTGCGCGCCGGTCTGTCGAGACGATCGGGCCTCGCGCACCTCACCCCCATCCCGCACTTTGTCCTCGCACTTCGGACACACCCGCGGTCGGTCGAAACCTTCCGGGGCGAACACACGGACGTACTGCTTCGATACGGATGACTCGCAATTCAGACAGGTTGGCATGTTAGAATCCGCACACTAATCAAATATAAAAATAGGGGACGTGTCGGCCTCGGCGCGTCAGTGACAGCACTCCGCCGGAGAGAACTGTCGTTTTGCGTATCCCCGCGGGAGTCGCTGGTAGCCCGAGTTGACGCGCGTACACGAGAGTTCGTGAAAGCGCGTGCGTCCCGACGACGGCCCGACAGCCACCTCGTCAGGGTCGGCGGTGAGCACTCTGTCGAGTTCAGCGAGACTCACGGGGCACGCTCCCGAAGCGGCAGGTAGACCATCACCGCGAACGCGCCGAGCAGCAAGACGACAGCGCCGAGTGCCAGCGCCGAGGCGGCGACGAACAACCAGTCTATCAGTAGTTGAAAGCACGGGGCAAAACCGGAACCGATACTGACCCACTTGGTGCAGATTATCGACGAAGACGCGACTGGCGACGACGACTCTCCTCAGAAGTGCGCTGTTTCTGACAGGACGGCGGAGAATCAGCGACGAAACGCGAGAACGAGCGACCGTTGACGAGTGCTGCGGCTCACCGTTTTGCTACCACGAGATGGCGCTCAGGCCTCAGCCGTACTCCACGTCCGGGAACTCCAGGTCAAGACTGAGCCCGCTGAGGACGCGCCGGTCGAGTTCGTCCAGATACGTTCCCTGCTTCACCACGATCTCGTCATCGTCCCGGTCGGGGCTCTGGCCGGCGACCGCGGAGTTCAGCATCACCCACCCGTTGTACAGCAGGTTCTCCATCATCCAGAGGAACCGCCGGTAGCCGAGGTCACGCGACCGCGTCTTCGCCGCGAACGTGCCCTTCTTGTCACGGAACGCAGTCTCTATCCCCCACCGGTCGCGGTAGAGGCGACCGATTCCCCACGCCGACCCTTCCGGGTCGTGGCCGATAGGGTTCTCGTCGGGGTCGATCCCGGCGCGGTCAACGCTCTTGCTCGTGATGATGCAGAAGTAGTCGATGTCCTCTTCGTCCTCTTGAGGCTCCTCGATGGCTTGGTCAAGCGTCAGCTGGCCCTCGACGACGTCCTCTTCTTCGTCGTCGCCGAAGTCATCGAGCGTGGTGTCCGGTTCGTCTTCTTCGTCGTCCTTCTTCTTGTGGTCGGGGACGCTCTTGAAGTCCTTCTCCAGGCCCACGAGCGTCGTGTTGTGCGTGCGACGCCGACCGCTACTTGATAGCGTCCAGTTGCTGTCCCAATCGGCACGTCCATCGAAGCCTTCGACGGTGTCCTTCACCGCGTCGGTCGCACCCTTCCGAATCGCGTAGTCACAGCCGCACTGGCGGACGTACCGGCATATCTTCGTATCCACGAACTCGGCGTCGGCCATCACCGTGTCGATGTTCACGAGCTCCCGAGCGCGGTCAAGGATGTACCGAACGCCCTGGAACTGGTCGTTCGGCGGGAGGTACGACAGGGAGGCGATGATGAACGCCCGTCCGTTGATTTTGATGGTGCCCTGGAGCTCCTTCCAGGCGTAGCCGGTATCGAGGTGAGACTGCTTGTGGACGCCAATCGGCGGGTCACTGTCCACCGAGGAGTGGCGGCTGTGGTCGTGCGTGGTGTAGTCGATGCGGAGGTTGAACGTGTCGTCTTCGTCGATGACGCCCTGTTCGTCCCGAAGCCACTCGATCTGGCGCTCGATGGCTTCCTCGGTGCGGAGGTGCCACGCTGCGGTCTCGCCGTCCGGGTCGTGCGGGTCGATAGTCCACGCCTCTTCGAGCGCGTCACGGAGATCCCCGGTCACGAGATTCGGGTCAACGAGGTCGTGGGGCGCTATCCACCGCGCGCCGTAGGCCTCGTCATCGTCTTCGTAGTAACCCTCGATCTTCGTCCGTTCGACGTTCCGAACCGTCCGACGGAAGGTCTGCGGCGTGAAGACGTCCCACTCCTCGGTGCCGTCCTTCCGCTCCTCGATCAGCCCGTAGTCCTTCCCCATCTTGCTGATGCCTTCTTCCGCGTAGTCGTTCCGCCGGCACATGTGGGCGGCGGCGTCGGTGATGAGGTCGCCGTCCCACTCGAAGGAGTCGTCGCGGTCGTACTCGCAGACGTCGCGGATGATGTCGGCCTGAATCGTGTAGGCGTCTTCCTTGATGCCCTGCTCCATCTCGCCGATGGGGTCTACATCCGGTTCGTCGTCGGCGGTGTGGTCGGCGATGAGGTTCTCGCGGATGTCCTCGGCAGTCTCCAGCTCGTAGTCTTCGGCCTTCACCGCGCACTCGGCGGCCATGTACCGGACGTGGTCGCGGAACCCGGGACGTACGCGCGTCACCCACTGCGTTCGGAGCGTCTTCTCGCTCGGTGTCTCGCCGTCGAAGCCGAGACTGGTGGCGAGATCGTCGTTGTTGTCCAGGCGGTCGGCGAGGTCTTCCCAACTGACGACTGAATAGCCGTCGGAGGGCGCGATGAGCCGATAGATCCACGCGCAGACCATCGGCTTGAAGTCGTACGTGGAGCCGGGTTTCAGGTCGTCTTCGGGAACGGCGTCGATGAGCGGCGGCCTGATGACGTCGGTGACGTCGTCGTAGCGGTCGGCGAGTTCGCCGCGGAGGGCTTCGATTGCGCCGTCAAGCGAATCGAGATCGAGGTCTTCAGGAGAGTTGTCCGGGGCTTCGTCGTGCGGTTTCCGCACCGTCTTCTCGGGAACTTCCTCGGGCGGAGCGTAGAGGTCGTCAGAATCGTTTTCGGCGATGGCCTCGACCAATCCATCGGGGCCGTCCCGGGTGTTTTGGTCGGGGCCTTTGTCCATACCGGGGACATGTCTCTCTTGGTTTATAAGCTCTGCTCCGCGTGGAGTAAGGGAAGCCTACTCGGGAATCCAGTACGAGACGCGGTTCTCGGTGTGCTTCTTCTTCGAGAGTTCACCGTCGTCAACGAGGGAGTCAAGCCGTCGTTGAACCGTCCATCGGGAAGCGTCAGGGAAGGCGTCTACGAGGTCTGAGACGATGTAGGGCTCGCAGCGATTCATCTCTTCGAGAACCTGCTGCGGCGTCGGCTCCTCGGGCGTCCGCGGCACACTGTTGCTGTCAGTCTCGGGCATCCTTATAGATGCACCATGTGGGGCAACGACCTTTATTCTTCCCCACACGGTGCAGAATAGGCTGTCCATACTCTTTCTGCACCACGCGGGGCAAAACTTATGTGGTCTGCACCACACGGTGCATATACGATGAGCGTTCCAGCCTACGTCGAAGGAAAAGACCTCACCCGGTACGCGGACAAGCACGGCATCGAGAAGAACACGCTCGTGCGGTCGAAGTGGGACAAGGCGACCTACCAGGCCGTCAAGGTCACGGAGACGTACGTCGCCTTCGACAACGGCGAGAAGCACACCCACCGCGACCTGGCTAACTCGGTCGAGAACGGCACCATCGAGGTTATCGGCCAGCGCTCCACGAGGTAACGATGAGCGCCACCAGCCAATCCGTCGAACCGGAGCAGTTCGTTGGAAGCAGCCACGACCTGGAGACCGGCGACGAGATTATCACGAACTACGGCGGCTCGTTCGACTCGTGGGGGAAGACGGTCGAAGAGCAGCCCGAGATGGGCAAAGACCACGAGGACTGGTTCAAGGTCAAGGGCGATTGGGACGGCGCTGCCTGCTACGACCTCTGGTACAGCTTCCGAACCAGCAAGTGGTACATGAGCCGGAACGCGCAGACCGAGAAAGTCCACGTCTACAAGGTATGACGGCGGAAAGAGAGATCGTCTACGTCACGGGCGGGCACAACGGGGGCGGCGGCCCGACGATCCACACTGACGAAGACTGCCCCACCGTAAGGAACTCCCGCGTCGTCAACCCGCGGCCACGTGATGTGTACCCCGACGACGTGGACGTCTGCGATGTCTGTTCGGGCGCTGTCGATACGAGCAATCAAGACCACTCGGCCTACCGCGCGTTGAAAGCGGCGGCCAAGGAGGTGTCCGACTGAGATGGTCACTCGTGAGCACGTCCTTCGAGAACGTGAGTTCGAGCGGCTTCTCTTAGGCGCGGGGCGGCTGTCCGGAACGGATCGAATCGAGGCCCGAGCTGCCGTCCTCATCATGGGCCGACTCGGCCTTCGAGGCGGTGAACTGATCCACCTCTCGGAGTCGTGGATCGACTGGCGACACCACCTCGTACGCATTCCTGAGCACGATTCCTGTACGAAGGGGCGCGACGGCGGGCCGTGTGGCTCCTGTCGGCAGGCCGCCGAACAGCGCCAACAGCACGGCGATGACCGGCCTGTGGAGGAGATCGTCGAAGACTACTGGCAGCCGAAGACCGACGCGGCTGTACGCGACATCCCCTTCGACTGGAGCGTTCGTGTTGAGGTCGCACTGGAGGAGCTCCTTGATGAGTTCGACGGCTGGCCGACGTCGTTCTCTACGCTCCAGCGCCGACTGGAGTGCTCGCTCGAAGCGGCACCGGGGCTGTCCGAAGACGCGACGACGGTTCACGGCCTTCGAGGAACGGCGGCGTCGTACCACGCCGGGAACGGGCTGGAAATGCAGTCGCTGAAGGGGATGTTCGGGTGGCGGGACAACAAGACGCCGAACAAGTACCTCAGCATCGACGGCGAGATGGTGCGACGCGGACTTCAAGAGGTCTACTGAGATGCCGACGACGAACGCCGCCCTGGTCGGCGTACGTGGGTTCGATCCCCGCGCAGGGCTTCCGCCCGCACTGAGGTGGAGCGCGACACGAGTACCACGCCGTTGGGGGCGAGAGACACGGCGAATCCAAGCCAACGGTCGCCCCTTCGCCGATGTTCCCCATGACGGGGCGCGCCACACGGCGCTAAGGCGACGGGTGGGAAACGGTCGCGTGCTGCCGGGTTCGACTCCCGGGGCGGGCATCGGGTGGCGTCCTACCGCCGTGATACGATGACAATTGAAAAAGAAGCTATCCGCGAAGTGACTCTCAAGCAGTGCATCGGCTGCGGTGCAACCGGCGCAGCAGCTGACGAGATCGATCACGAGAGATACTGTCCAGAAGTCCCGCCCGAAGAAAACCCGGGATGGAGTGGCGTGGAACAATGACCGAGTACATTCTCAGTGCGGCCTGCCCGCACTGCGGTGAGATTGTCGATCTCGTCGAAGAGACGGAGTCGCCGGTCGCGCTCGACCGCGAGATTCCGATTACGACGCGCTGGTGTCCGGAGTGTGGCGACCAGGTCGGAATTGGACAGTGGGATTTGCACGAGGAACACGAGATCGCCCGCGTAACGCCGTCACAAGAGTTGCCGAGATTTCGGACGGATAAGGGGAACAACCGCGTCATCATCAACAACACCGCCATTTTCGTGCTCGATGAGGGTGGCGAGCGGATGGCAGTTGACCACGCCAGCCACTTGGATGGCTACGTGGCCTTTAAAGAGCAGGGAGACACCGAAAGCTTGGTCAAATCGAACGGGGAGAAAGCGACACTACACTTCACTGAGGTCTAACGATGCCATATACGCCTCTGGAAAATAGCGAAGGGCGGGCGAATCATGGCATCGAGCACAACCCGAGCGTTGCGTGCCAAAAGTGTGGGCAGGAAGAGCGATGGGAGGCCATTCAGGAACGTGGCGACTGGCAGGTCTCGCCCGATCCTGACGTTCCGTTCCTCTGCCCTAACTGCATCTAAATATGAAAGAAGACGACCAACGCGTGTGGTACGACGAAATGTGCGCAGAGTTCGTCGGTGAGAAGATCGAACGAGGAAACATCACCGCAGAGGTGGAGGCAGTCATAGCTACCTCAGATGGCGCGAACGATGCAGGTTCCCGGTACTCGTTAGAAGTTCGAGCATATTCAGACGATGGTGATCGAGATGGCTGAAGACAAGTACGACAACGTTGACCGGATGAACGAGTATCGTGAATTAAGAGAGTACGTTCGCCAGCTTCGGGAGAACGCCCTAAAGTTGGACGATCTCGTGGACGAGATGCAGTGGGTCGCCGCCGGCGGTCGGGGGATGCCCAACCAAGAGAAGTTCGACCGAATCGTCGAGGCCAACCGGCGAATGTGCGAGGATCTCGAAGACATGGAAGTCCCCGATCCCTTCGAGGTGCGCGACGATGGCTGAGCATCTGAAGCGGGTTAGGGATGCCACGACGACAGTGATCCCTCAATATGTACCGGGGCGGCAACACCTCGTTGATTGGGTCGCTGCGTCCATCGTGACCGGCTTCCTGTTCACGATCATCGGTGAAGCAATCAATGCCACGTGGAACGTCCCGAGCTGGCTTCCTGGTTGGCTCACTCAGGTTCAGACGGTCGTTCTTTTTAGTGGGTTTTACTTCGTGACAGTCGGTCTGGCCGGTGTCTTCGTTGCGAGACGGTACGGGTACGGAAAATTCGTCGGCGTGGCACTCGCAACGCTTGGAAGCACAGTCCCGTTTCTCATTTGGGGATGGGTTGAACTACCCTATCAGCAGCGTATGCAGATGTGGACGGCTTTCCAGCTCGATGGAGAGTACCGTACACTTCTCGCGGTGGCGCTGTTGACCGCCATTATTGCGATGGGTACCTGCCTCGCTGTTGGTGTTACCGCCTACTCGTTGATTCGGGATCGGGGCAATTCGAGACCTTACTCAAGAAGGGGTGAGAAATGACCTTGCCATGGGACTTGCCGCCAGAGGCACAGTGGCGTCTGATTATCGGGATTCTGACGCTCTTCTTAGCTCTGTTGATGGTGTACGGATGGTACACACTTGCATTCACAGACCGATTCCAACGAGAGAGCTCAAAACATGACTGAACCACCCGTCCGGGAGGCCCACTGCCGATGCTGTGGCGCGTTCTGTGGACACGGAACCGACCCCGAATACTGCGGCGCGTGCATCGAGGGCGGCGAACCGCCGGACGACTGGGTGTCTCCGGCGGAACGTGTCGCCGAAGAGCGAGAGAACGAATCGACGTGGAGCCGCCCGAGCCTGGTGAAGCTTCGAGGCTACGAGTTCGAGGAGATCGTGCCGTGGGGCGAGCTCATCGAGGAGATGCAGTCGGGCGACACCCCGTGTTCGAAGTGAAATGGCGTCCACGAGTCCAGGCGATACGTGGGAGTGCTACGAGGGGCGCGCGGACGATCCAGACCACGACTGGCCGGAGAACCCGTTCGGTGACCGCTACGTTCGGTTCTACGCTGTTGTTGCCGAAGTCCACGACGACTACGTAGCGCTGACGGTTACGCGGCGGAATCGCCACATCAGTGCGCCGGAGCCGACCAGCGAGATCGCCAAGAGCGCGAAGACGCTCGAAGCCGACCCGCGATGGGAGCGCGTGGAGTGACTTATTGCACCACGCGGGGCAAGACTTTAGGCAAAGCCCCACTTGGTGCAGAATAGAGAACAGGAACCTGATAGGAACTGTTCCTGAGACTGGCGACAACCACGCAAGAAAATGACTCAAGATGACACGAACGAAACAGAACCGACTTCCGGATTTGACCCGCTTTCAACTACTGGTCTATCACGAGTCGACCACCACCGACACAGCGTCGCTCGAGGCGAGGCCGTCGGCGACGTCCCGAAGGCGGGTTGCTTCCCCGGCGAGTTCGGAGTGGTCCGCGCGGGCGAACGCCCGGCCGACGTCGTCGAGACGGTCGCGAGTATCTTCGAGGAACTGCCGCGGTGCGTGTGGCTGGAACGTGTCGGGGCGCTCAGCCAGTGCGTCGACGAGCTTGGTGCAGAGGTGCGCCTCGCTTGCGAGTCGCGGGTCGACGTCCGGGTGGTGGTGCGCTCGGTCGGCGAGTGTCCGGGCGTCGGTGGCGAGTGAGATAAGGTCCTCGCCGATGGCCGTGGCGATCGGGCCGTCGCCCTGGTGGCGGTATCTCCGAGCGCTCATCGGAACGACGCCCTCTTGACTAGCATCGACGCCGAGGCGTAGCACGACTCGCACGTCACGATAATGCGCCCGTTGTTGAACAACACCGACACGTCGTCGCTATCGCACTCGGGGCACTGTACCCAGTCGTCGACAGTCGGTAGTTCGGGCGACGGTGAGGTCATTCGGGCTCACCTGCCGGTTCGGGGATATCGTCGCGTGTCTCGAACGCGTCGTTGAACCGTTCGACGAGCTCGTCTCGCTCGGGAAGCGTGATAGCGACGCCTGACTCGGTCTTTCGGAGGTCCGCCTGCATGATGTGGATATTGAAGAACTTGATAACGCGTTCTGGGTCCTCTGCCTCGTAGTCGGTGACGTCGCGCGGGACGGTGTTGCCGACGGCGGCAGTCCCGGCGTCGAGATCGGCGTCAGCGAGGTACAGCGCCCGGCCGAGTTGGTGGCGAACCTTCCCTTCGAGCGTGTCGACGTCCTCTGCCTCGAGCGTCGGCATTACCGAACACCTGCCATTTGAGGCCGGTGGAGTTCGTCGGGGAGCGCCTCTCTAGCCCAGTCTCGGCGGTTAAGGAAACACTCCAGACACCACGGTTTGGCACCCCACCGTTCTCGGTAGAACTCATCACACCCGAGACACCGACGAAGGTCGACGGGGTTGTCCCCGCCTGTGTAGCGGTGATGCTCCGGGTGCTCGGAATGTCCGCGACAGATTGGGCGTCGCATCATCGTCCCAAAGACGTCAGCGAGCACGAGGCCCACGTCCGGGCACCCGCAGAACTCGCACCGACGAGCGTCCAGGTGTTCGCGGACGTCGTCGGCCCCGCGGTCGGCCGAGGGGTACTCAACTTGCACGCGGGGGAGTGGTCGCGACGGAGAGGCCATCACCGCACCTCCGCGCGGTGGACGTCGAGCACGTCGACGGCGGCGATACTCAGCAGACTCAGCCCGAGTAAGATCGTCGACGACCCGACAGTCCCGAGGGCGAGCGCCCACAGCAACGACCCCGAGGCCGGTTCCGGCGGCGACGCGGCGATCGTGAGGAGTGCGTACCCGAGTGCAGCGGCGACCGCGCCGACGCCCGTGGTGAGTTGCCCCGGTGAGAGTCGGCGGGGGCGAATCATGCGTTTCCCTCCTCTGTCTCCGCGCTTTCCTCGTCGTCCGAGTCTTCGGCGAACAGATCCCACTGCGCGCGGTCACAGGCAGTCGCACACTCGTCGCACTCGGCGCGTCCCTCGATTCCCCACACTTGGCCGTGACACTCGCGCGGGCAGTCCCCGAGCCACTCGGCGTCGGTCGGGATATCGTCGGGCTCGCGCATGGTTCGGTAGGCGATCGTCGCCGTGTCGTCGACGGCGGGCGTGACGAACTCCGCGGCAGAGGGGCCGTCGGCGAGAATCCCGATACCGCCCTCGGCAGGCCACACCCACGCGAGATGCGACACGTTGTTCGACGACGAGCGGAGTCGGAGTACGTCGCCGTTCTCGAGTGCCGCTTTCGAGACTTGAAGCGTGTAGGTCGTGCCGTTGCCCTCGAGCACGACGATTCGGTCGCCCGGCGCGGAGTAGTCGTCGTTCTTCTCGACGTTCCGAGTGACGGTGAGCGGGCGCGTCCGCCGGTCGAACAGCACCTCTTGACCTTCTCGGAGGTTGTAGCACAGTCGCGCGACGGTCGTGCGCTGCATCCGCCCCATATCTCGCATGGCCGGGACGTCGACCGCGTCGGGATGGGGTATCTCCGAGCGTTCGACGCCCTCGTTACGCGACCCTCGACACGACTGTTTGTCGGAGACGACCGCACCCGCCGAGTCCTCGAATCGGTGGAGTCGGTAGATTGCGGCGTCCTCTGTGAGTTCGGTGTCGTGTTCGGACGGGTCGCACTCGGGACACGGGCGTTCCATCGCCCGCGGCGTCGGCGACAGCGTCGGCGCGTGGTCGGTGGTGAGTTCGTCGCCACACTCCGCGCACGCAAAGACGGCCGTCAGTTCGGTCGCTCTGGATTCGTGGGTCATTTGACACCCCCTGTTTCCGCTGTAACTCTCCCCCACACGCCGTCGTAGAGGTCTAACAGCGCTTCTCCCGATTCGGTGCGGAAGTACCGCGACGCTTCTTCGGACGTCATCGGTCGGTGGAGATGCACCACGGCGTCGGCCGTGTATTCGCGGTACTCGCCGTTTTTGTACCCCGAGGCTTCTTGCTGTTCGCCCATCGCCTTCGCGCGCTTACCGTCCTCCGTGGAGAGAAGCGTCACCTCGGAGTAGCGGTTCCCGGCGTTCAGACACTCCTCGGAGTTCCGGCGTTCGATGCGCGGACAGCGGCGACTAGTCATGTCGAACCCCTCCGTTTCCAGTGCGGGTCCACTCGCACACGTTGCACTCGGTCGGCGTCCACCCACTCCCAAACGGCGAGAGTGTCGCGCGCACGCACGGACTCCCGCACTCGGGACACTGTGCGCCCGCGTGGTCGGCGTCGGCGTCGACAGGTTCAGTGCTCATCGTCGTGTTCCTTGAGGCCCGTCTTTTGTGCGAGGTCGTGGTAGGCGTCGAACGTCACGTCCCGGCCGTCGCGTGCGGCCGAGACATGGCCTTGCAGCTTGGCGATGAGGCGCTCGTGGTCCTCGAGATGCTCGTACGTCGCCTCCAGGTCCCTGCGGACGTAGCCCGCGCCGCGTTCCAGCAGGCGTTCGGCTTCGCGCTCGGAGAGGTTCGACTGGTAGTCGAGTTCCGCGAGTTCGTCGCGGAGCTCGTCGGCGAGGTTCTCAAGGCCGCCGGGCAGATCCGCGTCACTCTGTTCGCGAACGGCATGGGCGAAGAGGTCGCGGAGTTCGGCGTGGTCGGCGAGGTCGGCGACGTCCATCCGAAGCGGGTTTTCGAGCGATTCGTGTCGAGTCGTCGGTTGCGGGTTGGTTTGCGTCGACATAGTCGATCGAGGCCACCGACGCGAACCGTGACCAGATTGGGCAGGTGCGGTTGGGTCGGTGGTAAGTCCCCGTGCAGGAATCGAACCTACGTCGCCAGTCGGGGTCGGGTAGGGGGTGTTTGAGAGAGGGTGCGATTCGTCCTTAAAGAGTGGTTGGCCTATGGTCCGGCCGTCCCACTCCCGTGTCGCCCGGTGGTTCTGAGCGAGACACCACACCACGGGCAGTACCGTGCCGCGGCGGTCGTCGTCTCCCCGCACTCCGGGCAGGTGAGACGGTAGCTTGCGGTTGATTCGTCAGTCATGGTGTCGGTTCCCTTCCCTGTCGAACACTGATACGCGCGTAGACCCACACCGAGAGAACGACCCCGCCGAAAAGCACGGCGAACAGCCACCGCTCGAAGATTATGGAAGCGGTGGTTGCACCGAGTAGCCACCCGAAGGCGAGCAACATCGTGTCGTCCCCGGTGAGATTACCGCCCATCGTCTATCCCTCGGTGAGTTCGCGGACTTTTATCGCAAACTCCGTCGAACAGTAATTGCATTTCTTCGGCACCCACTCTTTGACGGTGATTCGGTTGCGTTGTGAGTCGAGAATCTGACTTTCAAACTCTGAACCGTTGTCGGAGACACTTTTGCCACAGTTTGGGCAAGATATGTTTTCCATGTTCGTCATTCCAGATCCCTCGCCCAGAGCGTCATTTCGCACGCACAGTCGGTGTCGTTCGACGGCCAGCACCCACAGTCGGGACACGACGTCCGGTTCTCGACGTAGTGGTCGGGGAAGCGCTGAATCGGTATCCACCCATCCGACTCGAAGAGCGGCCGACTCGACAGGCCGGGGCGTTCCCACCCGAAGGCGACGGCCATACTCGCGCCCTGCTCGGTCGCCCACTGTACGCGACGGTCGAACATCGCCCGGCCGATACCGCGACCGCGCCACGCGGGGTCAACGGCACCGAACCAGAGCCACGCCGTCCGGTCGGCCACAAGTGCATCGGCGTCGAAGCGTCCCTCGGGGAGTTGTTCGACGGCGTCGGCGTGCTCGAGGATGGACACGAGACCGCCGCCGACCGGCACCGTGCCGTCGCGGTCGACGGGGGTGTGCGTGGCGATCGTGCCGAGCGTGGCCGGTGGTTCGTCGTCGACGTCCCACCCCGCGACAGCACAGAGTTCCAGCGGGAGTTCGTACGGGCCGTACTCCACGCCGAAGTAGTGCGCCCACTGTCGCACGAGGTAGTACGCGTCGTCGCGGCCGTGCGCGTCGTGGAGTTGCCAGTGGCGGTGCGTCGGTCGGGTGGCTGTGGTGCGAGCGCCTATCATGGGTCGAGTTGGTCGGTTCCACAGCGCGCGCACTCGTTGGTGCGCTTGTCGATTCGTTCGACCGTGCCGCAGGCGATACAGCGCCAGAGACGCCACTGGGTGTGGGATTGGGTGCTCACTGTGAGTCACCCCAGTCGTGCCACGGTGAACTCCCGAACTCGCAGTACGCGAACCCGCGCGTCGGTGGTTCTCGCGGGGCGTCGTAGTTCGCTTCCGAAAGGAAATCGAACCAGAGCTTCCCGTCCTCGGCGTAGCAGATCGGCGCGACGTAGTCGACCGTCTCGCCGTCCTCGCTGAAAAGGACGTGTCGGCCGGGTCCGGTTCGTCGCGGCGTCCCGTTGACCGTCCAGTAGGCGAGTGAGCGTCGCGGGTGCGGTTCGCCCTTCTTACAGTCCATCACCGAGAACACCTTGTGTTGGAGGTCCTCGCGAGGGGCGCGGATGATGACGTCCTTCTTGCCCGGTTCAGGGGCGGCGGTGAGCGTCGTGTGCCCGAGGCCCTCGTACGTCGCGCCACAGCAACAGGTGCCTGGTTCGTCGGAGAGAGACAGCCCGCCGCGGCAGGCACAGACCCAACAGCGGTCCATGCCGACCGGGGTGTTCCGCGACTCGCCGACGGCGGGGAACGGGGTTTGAACGCTCATTGGCGCACCTTGTCCATGTCGACCGTCACGTCCGGGTCGGCGTCCATCTCGACACCGCACTCAACACAGACGATCGTCGGCGGGAGGTCGAACGCGCCCGCCGTCGTCGTGTTCGTCGCGACCGTCGCGTCGCACTCGGGGCACTCGTGCAGGCTCATGACGACTGAATCCTCGGCGCTTGCATGAGCGTCACGTCGCCGTGATAGACGTTTCCGGGCGTCTCCTCGTCGGCGACGATGCCGTACGAGAGTTTCATCGGGAACTCCTCGCCGAGCCGCACGCGAACATCCCGGTTCTCGGGCGCGTTGGCGACGATGCTCGTGAAGTAGTCGCGAGAGAACTGCGAGTCCGCCGGACCGCCCGACCTGACCCACAGATCCTCGTTTGGGGCCGTCCACGTCGCGTCGTCCGTCGATCCTTCCGCAAAAATTCGGAGTGTCCGCGTGTCGGCGTCGAACGCAGCGCGGATGTGGCTGTCAGTTATGGCCGCGAACTCGACACCCTCGCGAAGAAGGCCGCCCGCGAGTTGGACGTCGGCCGTCAAATCCAGCGCCGGAATCTCAGGTTCGGGGCGGACGTGAACGGGGTCGATGTAGGCGTACGTGTACTCAAACGGCCCCATCTCGAGGTCGACTTTCTTGCGCGTCTCGTCGACAGCGAAGGAGAGCGTGTCGCCAAGCTCGCGGTCGTCGTCGAAGAGACGAGCGAACAGCGTGACGTTCGCGCCAAAGGCCGTCTCTTCCGGGACGTCGAACACGTCGAAGGCGTCCGGCGAGAGTTCCGCTTCGACCATTGCGACGTTCGCCGGGTCGACGGCAGCGACGGTCAGTCCGTCCGCTTCGGAGAGGCGAATCACACACTCGTCGACAAGCTCCGCGACAGGTGCGAGGAACTCGCGGAACGAGTCGAGCGGGAGCGTTACAGTCGGCGTGGCGTCGGCGTCGTCGGTGTTGGTATCGTGGATGCTCATTCAGAATCACCCGCCAGCGTCGCCGTGATTTGGTTTAGCAGGATGCTTCGCGGACAGTCCGATTGGTTCTCGCAGGCGACGATGGCCTGGAGGTGCTCGCGATCGGTCGGTGCCAAGAGGCCGAACCAGTTGATGAGTTCGCCCTCGTCGCTCAGGTGATTGACGACAGGCGGGACTTCTTGGCGGTGGATGGTGTCCTCGCCAGAGTTCGACGCGTCGGATTTGAGGCGCTTGGTCGACGTCCAGACGTTCGACTCGACGTTCTGCTTTCCGTCCGGGTCGGCCGAAACGCGAGCGCGCACGCGAGACATGACCCACTCGCGTTGGGTCTGTGGTTCGTCGGCGTCGGCGTCGGCCGGAGAGTCCGTGTCGTGAGTGGTGCTCATTCGTCCACCCCGATAGCGGGTGCGAGCGTGAACGTCACATGCTCGGTCGACACCGAGAGTGGGTAGCCGTCACTCATCCGGAGCGAGACAGTCTCTTCCGGGTGAATCGCCTTGCAGATATCCATGAGGAAATCCTGTCCGTACGGTGCGCTCGCTGTCTCGCCGTCAACGTCGGCGGCGACGTTCTTGGTGAACGGGTAGCCGGTTGCCCCGTAGTCCGACCCCTCGGCCGAGAGGCGACCGGTGTCCGGTGAGACCGACAGCCGGATTGGGCCGTCCGACCCGCCCGCGACCGCGGCGACCGCGGTCTTGAACTCCACGGCGTCGAGCGTGACGTCAGTCGTGTAGTCGAACCCGTCGAACGCTGGTTCGTCGGCGACGTCCTCGAGGTCGACGAGCGGGACGTAGCCCATGACGTTGCCAGTGGAGACAGTGAGTTCGTCGTGGTCGTCGAGAAGCGAGAACTCGACTGTGTCACCCCGATAGTCGCTGTGGAACCTCGAGTTCTTGAGCAGTCGGTCGGATTCGACGCCGACCGTGACCGCCGAGAAATCGGTCGTGTACTCGAGCGGGAGCGACAGTTCCGTGAAGCACGTCTGTGAGTGATTCTTCGCGACCACGTCGATACCCGACTCGGTGAACGACAGTCGGACGGTATCGGTGAACGTCGCGAGTCCGCGCAGCGCCGGGATGAGATCGGACGGGTCGGCTTCGGCGGCGAGTCGGTGTTGGCTCAGGTCCGGCGTGGTTGATGGGTGGATGCTCATTTCAGTACACCTCGTGAGAACTTTCGCTCACAACAGTCTCGCCAGCGGGCGAGGTGCGGATTGTCTTACGAACACGCTCGTCGCCCGGCTCGAAGTACGTGAGGCACGCTTCGGGAATCCCGTCATGTTCCACGGCGACCTCGGCCGTCGTCTGAATATCCTGTGTGCAGTAGTCACAGGGTTTGATTGGGTCTGTCCACGAGGTCATGACACTCTCCATCGTGTGGGCTTGGATGAAGTTCATCTCTTGCCCGTCGAGAGAGATCGTCTCTCCCCGGTGCAGTCGGTGGCAGTGCTTGTCGGCGTGGAATACCTCGGATTGTCCCGAAGTGAACAGAGTCGTCTGTGACTTGTGGTCTGAGCAGGCGAACGGTCGGACTTTGACGAGAACGCCGTCACGCATGAAGTTCTCTAAGTCCCGCCACCGGCCTTGGTCGTCGGTTCGGAAGCCGCCGTCCGTGACGAGCTTCTTTCCGTCGTTCTCTCCGTTCTCGTCGCCCGAACCGAGCACCTCTGCCGTCCAGTTGACGTGCGATCGGAACTCGCGACGACCGCGCGGCGTCGCCTCGTAGACGTTCGTCCGAAGATCCCACTCGCGCTTTTCGACGAGGCCGCTGTCGACGAGCTCGTCCAGGTTCGGGTACAGACGCCCGTGGTTCAGTTCGTCCTCGTACTGTGCCTCGAGTTCCGACTTGATTGAGAGGCCGTGGGCCTTCTCCGCGTCGTCGAGCGAGAGGATCGTTCGAAGCAGGTCGCGCTGAAACGCCGTGAGGTCCGTGAGCGGACCCGTCGTGAGTTGTTGCGTGCTCATAGTTTGTCGTTGGTCGTTGGTCTTGCACCCGACAGCAACGTGACCGTCGTAGATTGGGCAGGTCATGTCGCGCCGAGTATGCCTTCCGCGAGGAATCGAACCCCGCCAGAGTGACCACACGAAGGTCGTTCGTACCGTCTGAAATCCGTCGCTTATCTTGAACTACTCGTTGTCCAATATAAAACCATCCAACCCCTACTCGGTGTCGTAGGCCCCCTGAATCGTCGCACGGGCGCGTTCCAGCGCGGCCCAATCGTGGTCGGCGCGACCGAAGTGCTCGGACGGTTCGTCTTCGGGCCACGTTTGCCGCTTGCGGCCGCACAACGGGCAGACGTGCGTGTTCACGCGCTCCTGTCCAGAGACGTTCGTGCGCGTGAGAAACGTCGACTCGGTGCCCTCGGCGATGAGTTCCGGGCGCTCGTCGGGGAGGTGGGTCATGGAGAGTGTGACGCCCACCTGCTCGGGGTCGGCAAGGGTCGACTGTGCCGGCGCGCGTCGAACACGCGGGTGTGCATCCGAGTCGGTGTCGGTGTCAGAACCGGGGCGCTCGCGAGTGCCGCCGTCCGTCGCTGGTTTCGAGCCCCCGAAATCCGCGAGCGTCCGGGTCGGCTTGGGGTTGGGGTTGGGGTTGTGGGCGCTCATCGGTCGTCCACCCCGTCGGCGAGGTCGCGCGTGCCGAGCAGCGCGTCGACGGCGTCGCGAAGCACCTCCGAGCGATTGTTGTAGTCAGTCGTCTCCGAGTCGGCGACCTCCTCGAGACGGTCGATAACATCCGTGTCGAGTCGGACAGTCACGCGTTCCATACCCCGGTTCGGCGAGAGGCGCGAGGTCGGCGAATCGGCGCTCATAGCGCACCTCGCACATCGACACGCGCGTAGTGTTCGCGACCGACCGTGTGGTACTCGCCCGTCTCGAGCGAGTAGCGTTCTTCGACCAACCAGTACCCCGGCCCGTCGTCGCGGTCGGCGAGTCGCAGGCGACGCGACTCCAGCGAATCGGAGGGATCGGGTTGCAGCGTCAGTTCCAGCCCGTCGGTGCCGCCGTCGGCGACGAGCTGTGGGTCGGCCGATTCGACCTGCTCGACAGCGTCGCGAACCTCGGCGTCGGTCGCCGCGTCGGGCGAGTGCGTCGGGACGTCGACGCCGACCCACTCGAAAGCGTCCGCCCCGGTGTCGGGAGACTGCATCACAGCCCCTCCGGGCGCTGTCGCGTCGCACCGCCGTTCTTGTGGAAGTACATCGTCTTCCCGGCGATCGTTCGTGCGGTCCATTCATCCTGGGTCGTCGTGCCGTTGTGTTGACCTTCCATTTCTGGAAACCTCGGTTGAAAGCGCCGGAGGCAAGATTGGGCAGGTGTCTCCGGCACCCACATCCCTCTTTTTAGGCCACCAACATAAATCTAACTCCATGTGTTGCGCAACGCATAGAGTATGTTTTTACCAAGTGAGAACGTATGTGGTGATGAACTAAATGCCTAATACTGGAAGAGACGGTATGGCCGATGATATGCGCGCGTTGCTTACTGACAATGAGCGTGCGGTTCTCTCCGGAGAGAAAGACGTAGACACCAACTACCTCTATTCGATTCGTTCGCGCGTCCGAACGCGCATCAAGCGCGGGTTTGTCGAGGACCTGGAACTGCTGAAAGAGCACCAACCAAAGATGTTTGAGGCGCTCGTCGAGGCGGTCGACGACGTCCGTGACGACTAGGCGTTCTCCGTTCTGCCGTAGATCCCCGTTGGCGAGTTTCGTCTGTCTGTCTCTACGCGCGTGCGCGTGCGTATGATTCAGATATCCATGAGCGACAGTCATGAGTGCGTTTAGAAGGTAGTAAATTCACGTCTTGTCAGATACACAGGTATCTAGTGGATTCGAGGAGTCCCATTAGACCTTCTTGAAGTTCTTTAAGTCCCCAATGGAATGGCAAGGGGCGGTGTGTGACGCTCGCGCGCCAGGGGCGGGCTACCTCAACAGCTACTCGTCGTCAGTCTCGAGGTCGACGTGGTCGATATCCTGCATCCGCATGAGCGATTTTATCATGTCCATCGTCCACTCCTCGGAGAGATCGTCGCCGAGCTTCTCCGCCATTGAGATTTCGTGGGCGGCGACGTCACTCGGGCTATTGACGCCGAGCGTCGCCAACTGTGCGATATACCCGACATTGAGATAGTAGCGGATGAGTTCGGCTTTCGACAGTGCGGCTGGGCACAGTAATTCCAGTCGGCTGTAGAAGCCCTTCTCAAGCACTACTCGCGGCTGGATTTGGTTTTCCTTTGCCATTCCGTACTGCAAGTCAAACAGTGGCGTCAAAACTTACGTGGTAATATCGCAACTATGACACACGTTTTGTATTATCGCATGACAGAGATGGTGTGAGTCTTGCTGGTTTCAGTTCGACAGAGTGTCTGACGCGTCGGTAGTTTTATCTTATAACGCATTATAAGCAGAAGTGTATGGGAACCACATACGGCTCGCTCGCCGTGAGCACAACTGAACACGAGACGTTCACGGAGATCCAAGAGAAGTGGGAATCCCAAGGAGAGCTACTCTCTCGGCTGCTCATGCTCGCCGATCCCGATGAGTTAGAACAACTCCGATGGGAAACGCGGAACATGGAACGTGACGAGCTCGCCGCTGTGGCGAGAGAAAAGCATAATGTAGGGAAGGGAGAAACTCAAGTCAATGACAACGACGCAGAGGAGGGCGTTGTAACTCAGCGATGAGTTCTAACAGGATGAATAGGGAGGCAAACACCCAAGCGGGTGCCGTACCCCACACACAGCGACTGCGCCAACAGTCGTGTGACATTCTACTGAGTGACCATCTCAGCATCTGGTGTTTCCACCAGAACCTGCCCAATCTTGGTCACTCGTGGGTTCGGCCTCACGAGACTTATATCCAACGGTCAGTTTCGACCGTTTTTGGATGTTACAAGGCTGCTCGCGGCATTATTCGGTCTCTAAGAATGTCGCTTTTGCAGTCACAAAGTTCGTACGTGGACGTTACTTGTCCGCGTGCGGACGCCCGCTTCCCCGGTCTGAAAGCGTGTGTTGGGCACGCTGGAGGGTCGGATGGAACGGTAATCCTTGCTTAACGCACGTAACAACATTTGCACCCGGCGTGGTTGCATCGACATTCTTGAAGACACGACTAGTCACTCGCATGAGGAGGTCCGCCGATGAGAGGTGGCCGCAGCGCCGACCTTCCGGAGTTCCCCGGCGTCGAAGCGGTGTTCGGCGAGAACCCCGCTCGATTTCTGCACCCGACCACAGATCTCGGCCCGCGCCCCGTCATCGACGGGATTCAGGACGTCGCGCGCGTCGACGCCTGGACGCACGTCGAAGAGACGGCGTACGGTCGTCCGGAGATTCTGAACTACCTCGAGGCGCGTCGGGAAATGCTGACCGGCGAGGTTGACGAGGTCGACGTCGGCGTCGGCGAGACAGAGGTCGCGGAGTCAGAGCCAGAACCAGAAGCAGAGACGGAACCGGAAGTAGTCGACGACGCGCACGAGCAGGTGAGCGAGGTCGACGTCGACGCCAAACCCGAGTCGGGAGACGAGAAAGGCGGGGTCGTCGCCGTCGCGATCGGCGAGCTCCCCGAGGCCGATCGGGAGTACACCTCTGCGGAAGCGCGGGCGCGAGAGGCCGACGACGTCTACCGGAACGCCGGGATGTTCACCACCGAGCAGTGTCGCGAGCGCCTGCTCGATGAGTTCGCGAAAGGAACGGGGCGAGAACCGCATATCATCGACGCGCTCGAGGACAGACTCGGTGCGGAGACGCCCGGCGACGAGGTCGTCGTGGAGGTGCCGGTCGGGATGGCCGGCGCTTGCGGTGCAGCGGAAGCAGAAGAGGAGGGACCGATTGTGGATTCTGACGATATCAACTCCGACGGTGAGGCAGAGACGAGTGAATCCGACGGTCTCCTCATGGGGGCGATGGGATAATGGCCGAACGGACAGAGTTAGTGAAGGTCTACACGACGCCGGAGCGCAAGGACGCAGTCGAAGCGGTCGCGAAGCTCTACGACTGCTCTATGTCGACCGCCGGAGACATGCTCATGAGCCACGGACAGCAGGGTCTCTTCGGCAACGTCGACCCCAGTGCTATCGTCGACGGTCGAATCCCCGAATCTGACGCCCACCGCCTCGTCGATAACGAACTCTCTGCCGACGACTTTGGTCGCGATCTGCAAGTCGACGAGCAGGCGTCGAATCCGTTCCCCGCTGCATCCGACGGTGGCGCGGTCGAAGCGTCACAGAGCAATACCCCGACGCTCACGCCCGTCGAATGGGCGAAGGCCGGTCAAGAGCAATCGTGGGACGATATCAAGGCGGCCGTGAAAACCAACGGGCTGTGGGGCGAGGACTTAGAAATCCACCCCTCGCACGTTCCGACGTCGCCGACCGATCCTGATTGGGACGAAAACCGCGAGCACCACAACTACGTCCGGTCGTCGTACAAGTACGCCACTCGCGTGATTGCAGCCATGTGTCGGTCGGTCGCAGGGGACAGTGGTATCATCCCTGGGAGTAAGGTCGACGACCTTATCGCCCGGCACCTCTCGCACGTCTCTCAGCGCGGCGCAGACTACGCAATCCCGCGCTACAAGACCGGAGCAGGGTACAGCGCAAACTCCCCGAGCGCCCCGAGTGTCTCGGAGATCCTGTTTGCCGACCCGCGGCCAGGGAAGGACCTCTACTACACAACCCGCGATGCGTTCGAGAACGCACTCTCGAATCAGGTAACGAGTACGGTCGAGATTATCAACACCCCGTCGGAGTCGGTCGGGGCGTGGAACAACGGTATCGACGAGGTGTCGACGCTTGTCGATTACGAGGCGTGGAAGCAGAGTCGTGAGCTCACCGACGGCGAACGCGCTAACGGAATCGAGAAAACGCAAGGGCTGTGGTTCGACGATATTGCCGAGTGGTTGCACGAGGTCGCGACGCTCAAGCTGCTGAACAACGAGTGTGCCGAGACGCTCGAGGAGCGTGCTGAACTCTTCGAGTACCCAGACCAATACGACACCCCGCGTGCGTACACACGGATCGTCGTCGCCCAAGCACTCGACGCGTACAACGACGTCGGGTACCGCGACACCATTGAGCCACGATTGGACAAAGATTACCGAGAAGTGGTCTACTCATCGGAGTAGTCCACGACGTCGATTCGGCATGAGAGTGCCCATAGTCGTTGGTAGTGGCTGTAACGCGACTGTGGGCTAGATTCGATTGATGTTTGTTTTTTCTCGAGTTGCTCACGAGAGTACCCCCACACCCGCGTGTGTCACCCACAGTCTCGTCTGTACTGTCTCACGGGGCTCGTGTGGACAGAGACGCACGAGAGGAGACTGCACAGATAGCCGGCGAGGGCAGTGCCGATCGGCATAGGAGACACAGTACGATCGTTGCATCGGGCCGGGCGAGAACCACCGACCACGGCCGTTGTATCAGATACTCGATGTAGTGGACCACATTGGACCAATCTTTGTTTTTTGCTTAGAACGCTGCGAGAGAGGGTCGGGGGTAGAGACGAGGTTGCACCCGTCCGAACAACGAAACGGTCGTACGACGCCACGAGAGACGGTGAGACGTACGATACACCACGCTATCCTCGACCTCTCACCACACCACGGTTGTTAACACTACCACCCTGTCTTACCAACATCTTAACAACCGCTCAACACCGCCTTGGGCGCGTTGCTATCGCAACGCTTATAACCTTGCCTACGGAACAAGTCCGTAGCGCAAGTGAGCAAGCAAGCGACGACGGATGTCGTCCGCAGCGCCGGGCGCTAAGGTTTCTCTGCCGTGTTTTCTCGGGGTTCGTGTTCCTGCGTGTTACCCTTCGAGCGTGTCGTGTGTGGTTGTTCCGACCCCCACCCCCTCTCTCGGACAGATTCGACCAAAAAACAAAGATTGGTCCAATCTAGACCACATTCCTATTAACCGCCATACGGCGGCGGGGTAACGGCGAGAAAAGATTTTTCGTGTGGTCCACAATCTGGGCCAGATTTTGAATCTGTTGAGAAACCCTCGCGAATCTGGTAGCTTCGCGCACGACTGAGTTATTAATTCTCGCCGCTCACCGAGACGAGGATCTCCGAGCAAAAGTTCGCCGATTCCGATATCGGTTTCCACCGACTTTTCGCGAGCTCACCCAACGACAGCCACGCCACCGACGGCGAGGTTCCAGGCGACGACCCACACGCCCCACAACGCCAACCCGATCGGGACGCCGACGCGCCACTCACGCGGCACCCACCGACTCACCGAAAAGAACCCACCGAGTACGAGCGCCTTCCAGGGGACGATGACCCACAGCCCCACCGCTGACATGACGGCGGCCGACAGCGGGTGCGCCTCGACGGCGAGCCCGGCGGCGACGAACGCGAGTGTCGTGACGACGTCGCCGATCCCGAAGGTCACAGTCGCGACCGTCCAGAGATGGGTTTCAGTATTCGCGTTCGTGTCTGTGTTCATACCCGAGAGTCGGCCAAACGCGACGTAATAAGTGGTCGCCGTAATCGCGCACACGCGTAGAAGCACGAACTGGTAGTGAATGTAGAAGGTAGGAAACGCACTCGTAGACTGCTCAAACCACCTCTATCAAGCCCTCGCTTAGCCAATCATTAAGTAGGTTGACTGTCTGGATTATCGTAACTAAGCTCGTCACACGCGCGCGAAGTACCAAAGCTGGTTGGTCCGATGGATGTGGTCACGAGACCACTACCACCGGGCCGAACGCCGAGGGAACGACCTGTCATGGGGATGGGAGGGGGCGCTCGTTGGCGAGTGGGAGTAGACGCGAGTCTCTCCTCTTGCTGCCCAATCAACCATGTCACAGTCACAAACCACCCGCTCAGCCGACGGCATAGCCGACGAACGGTCAAAGGCGCTGAATCGCCGCGAGGCGCTCGGCGCTCGCGAGAACTTCTGGGGTGAGGACCTCTCCGACTCCGATTCTGACGACGACGGCCTCGACGACGCCGACCCCGATCGGGACTACGGCCGCGCCCATCACATCAAACCGCAACTCGACCGCAACGCCATCGTTGCGCACAAACTCCTCCGGCAGTCAGCGACGATGCTCTGCGCCGAGACGCTCTTCGGCGACCCCGACGACGAGTGGGCGATCCACGACGCGAACACACGAGTCGAGCTCACCGACCCCGAGTGTCACCTCCCGAAGAACGCCGGCAGTGAGTTCGGGACCAGTGAGGCTGGACAGCGCCGGCATCGAGCGCGGTTCAACGAAGAGACTGGCTATCTTTCGGGGCCGGAAGGCACGACCTCGGTCCTCATCGCCGACCGGCCGACCGGGGCGTTCATGGACGTGGTTGAAACGGCGATTCGAATCTACGACCCATTGCCGTCGACGGCCGAAGAGGTGCGAAACCGCGCGTACGGACTCAAGAAGCAAGGAGAGAAGCGCGACGTCGACGTGATGAAACACGTCGTCGAGTGGCTTCGGAATCCTGACGATCTGGACAGTCAGTAACAGCGATACGTTTTTGACACCGAAAAATACACTCGTAATACAACAGCAAAATTCTCAGCACACACCATGAGCAGACCAAAAACACAACTTCGAGGCCTCGCGTTCGGCGCGTCGGAAGGGGGGACCGTCACAATCCCTTCTGACGCCGACGTCGAGGTCGCGGGACCGACGTTCCTCACGCAGTCGGGGCTCTCTTTCGGGCCGCTCGAACTCTCGACTCGATCGGGAGAGACAGCCAAGATCTCGTACCTCCGCTATTGGCCCGAAGCGCCCTCCTTTCTCGACCGCCTTCGAGACCGCATTGATGGACTCTTCGCGACGGCGGCGCTCGGCGCTGCGGCGGCACACCCCGAGAGCGACGACCGACAGCGCGACGACGATTTCTCGCTCACCCGGCGAGAGATGCTCGTCATGACTGGTGCGGTCGCTGGTCCGGCGTTGCTCGCTGGAGAGGCGGCGGCACAGTCAGACGAGCTGCGGTTCGTCGAGTT
Source organism: Halogranum roseipondis (assembly GCF_059695585.1). Classification (NCBI taxonomy): domain Archaea; kingdom Methanobacteriati; phylum Methanobacteriota; class Halobacteria; order Halobacteriales; family Haloferacaceae; genus Halogranum; species Halogranum roseipondis. The sequence goes on along the minus strand of NZ_JBUEED010000003.1, from coordinate 26,231 downwards.
CGACCTCGCCGAAAACCCGGCCGGTCTCTCACTAGAAATCACTGATGCAGTGTCTGACGTGCTCGACGAACCGACACAGTATCACGTCTCGGTCGGCGGCGTGTCTGTCTCTGAGTTCGCGGAAGAGAACTCTCTCGGATACATCCCTCCCAATTTTACTGGGCGTGTTATCGTATCAACTGACGATGAAACACCGCTCACCTCGAAGATACGCGGCTACTTCGGGAAAGAGGAGGTTGAGAACACACTCGCTTTCGACTCGCCGAAGATAACGAACGACAACTCAGGTGCTGAGGTTATCCTCTCTTCGGAGCGTGCGGTCGTCGCGCCCGTCAAATCGGCTGGACACTCAGAGACGATCGTCACGGTTGGTGAGATGAGCATCCCGCACCAGGAGGAACTTGACGAAGACGACACGTCTCATGTCGGTTACTACTACGTCAACGACAGCTCGCAGTTCATCTACGTCGTTGGAACCGACCCTCCAGACGGCGACGAGATACATATTCGGACGTACGTATCGCGGTTAGACGAAATTCGGGACGATGCAGGGAGGTTGATTCAATAATGGCTGAAGACACTAACGCACGAATCACAGACCCGGAGACGGGTGAGGTATTCATGGACGCGGAGGGCCGCGTCCGATCAAACGTTGACAACAAGCACACAAAATCCGAGAAGGTGACGCTCGGAGGCACGACTCGAACAACGTGGCCCACTTCTGGTGGTGCTAGCCAGATTGATGTCTTTGCAATAGGTGGACAGAGTAATGCTGTCGGGACAGGTGACTCAACAACATCCCCGGATGTGATTGGTGACACTGCATATGAATATCTCTCTGACGACAGTTTAGTGAAGCTTGATGACCCTCTCGAGAAGGGAGATGGGAGCGCATGGCCCGCGTTTGCGAAGGAGTATTATCGTCGAACTGGGCGAAAATCTGTCTATTTCCAAGCAGCGCAAGGTGGATCAAGCCAGACTACGGAGGCTGAGGGGTCTTACGGAACTTGGGACACTACTGGAACACTCCGAGACGACCTCGTGACAAAACTTGATAACGCCATCTCATATCTCAACGCACAAGGTTATTCGCCAAATTTCCGCGGTATCCTCTGGCACCAAGGAGAGCAGGACGCACAAGAGTTCGATGCTGGGAACGTGACCCAAAGTCAGTACATTGACGCGTTCAAAACGATGGTCGATTATTTCGATGGGCAGTTCCCCACTGACTGGAATCTCTACTTATTCCAATTGGGGATGCCGGATACGGGAGATACTACCGGATTCGAGACAATCCGCCAAGCCCAAGAAACGGTCGCTTACGACAGAAATATCGTCAAGTTTGTGTCCGGGATTCAGAAGAGTTTCCCGGCGCGAGGGTGGCATAGGAACGATCTACACTATAACCAAATCGGGCTTGATGCGATGGGTGTTGAAGGTGCGAGCCGCGTGTCTAACGACCTCTCGCAGGCACCGAATGGCTTCACAAAAGCATACCAATCTGCTTCACAGTCGCTCGCGGATGCAACTTTTGAGACAGTGACAATCGACACTGTTGATTCCTCAGACCCGGCACTCTCCCTCTCCTCAAATACCTTAGTCGTAAATAGAGCAGGAATCTACCAAATCTCTGCGCGCGTCTCTGTTGAGAACCTCACCAGCTCGGATCGTCAAACAAGCCGCCTGAAAATAAACGGCACTTCCGAAGATTACGATGAAGCAGTTGGTAACGGAACGCTGTCAGCGACTGAGCATAACTTTGTCTTCAGATTGAGTTATGGCGACTCGATTTCTCTGGAGGCATTCCAGTCGTCTGGTGGATCTCAGACTACGCGAGCAGCCAAAACTCGAACTTATTTGAGCGCAGCGTTCATCCGAGACTAGTCTTATCTATCATCTGGCAGAACACTTCAAAACTAATCACCCGAGTCACAACTCAACGATAAAATGACAATAGATACGACAGACAACAAGACTAGCCAAGCGCGCAAGTTCACAACGATTCTTCTCTGTGCCTTCGTAATTTTAAGTGCAGTCCCGGCTGTGGGGGCGATGACTGGAACAACGAGCTCTGGTACCTTCATGGCACTTTCCTCGATCACCTGGGACGCAACGTATGATTTTGAAAACCAATCTGCGGATGCAGGAACACCAGATGGATTCGATCTTGAACAAGGCCCGGCCGACGTCAATGTTTCAACCTTCCGTGCCGCATCCGGTTCTCAAGCTGTTAGTTTCTCACACAATGCCGACACTGCGGTTCACATCTCGCCATCTGATTACCCGATTGAGGATCAGATGATAGCAACTGCACAGGTGTCTTCATATTCGACAGATCACTATTCTGACCGAATTGATACGTCTATCCTACAATTAGTAGACTCCTCTTCTAATACATGGGTCCGTATGTTTCTCCAAGAAGAATCTGAAACATCAGACCAGCATCAACTCATATATCAGGTAATCGAAGACGGAACAGTCACACAAGAAACCGTGATTAGGGATGGAGATCCGTTTAATGATGAATGGACTGATTTCAGACTGGATGCTCACTACGGAAACGATACTGCAACGGTAAAATGGGACTCTCCAAGCACTGGTGACGGTTCCTCTTCGGCTTTCTCAATTCCATCTGGCTTCACCGCTGACGATGTTGTCATCGGATCGTCATCTCACACGAGCATGGACGACCTCCGCATCAAAACAGAGCCACTTGAATCACCAACTGTTTCCGGAACCGTTACTACCCAAAACGGCGACCCTGTCGCGAACACAACCGTCGTCGGCTACGCGGCCGTCACGGACCAATCTCTCCAGAAACAACGCCAGGACCTTGAGAACCTCGCGAACCAGATCCCGAACGTCTGGCGCGAAGAGGGCGCTGGCGCGACGCTCACCGGAGAAGGCGGCGAGTGGACGAAAGACGGCGTCACCAGCTACGTCGCCACCCACCCACGCGACTCAATCGCGAGTGAGGCACCGTGGATCGACAACGCCAACCTCCGGAACCCGCTCATCGACCTCCCGGCCAACGAGGAGTTTGTCGTGAGCGCGTGGGACGCGGACGCATCGGGCGTCGGGGTCAACTCGTGCATCCCGGCCGTCTCAAACGAGTACAACTGCCAACTTCCCGGCAAATCCAAACAAGAGTCGACGATCGTCGTCGAGAAAATCGGGCCGGGCGGGGACGTCACCCTGAACAACACCATCACGCTCGACAAGCAGGCGGGCGGTGGCTTCGGCGACCCGGACACGTTCAGCTACAACACCCTGTCGCTTTCACCCGGATTCTACTACATCCACGAGCGCGGAGCTCCCAGAGGCGTCCCGCGGAAGGTCGGCGACTCGACGTCAATCATCGACGCGTACGAACAGGACGTCGACGACCAACTCTCGAAGCGCGCGAACGAAGTACAGGACGCCATCCAGAACAACCGCATCGAGCGCGTGACGGCCACCACCGACGAGAACGGCAACTACCAACTCGACGTTCCGACGAACACCAAAGTCGTCACCGTCCAAGCGTACCACGCGCCGGGCCTCCAGCGTCTCTACGACATGGACCCGCGAAACATCACGCAACAGGACATGCGCGAGACGTACGATGGGGCGCTCACGACCTCGCTCGAGGACCGAACGCAGACACAACGCGAACTCCTGAACTCCTCAGTGTACTTCCCGAGTGTCACGAAAACAGCCCAACCACCGGCCAAGAACGTCGATATTCGGATGTACGAACTCTCGGCACCACCGGGGTCGAACGTCACGGCCCTCCAGGGCGAACTCGAGCGACTGCGTGAGGCACTCCTGAACGGGTCGTTCAGCGACCTCCCGCCTGCACTCCAGCAGAACATCGAAGAACTCTCGCGCGAGCGCACGGAGGAACTCTACGAGCAACTTGACGAACAACGCCAGAGAAACGAACGCCTGAACGACCGCACGCTTGAACTCATCGAAGAGCGACTCGGCGAGGGCGCGTCGGGGTCTGTCGACGTCAACGAAACCTCGATTGAGGACCTCCGCGCACGCATCCAGGCGCAACAGCAGGCCATGACGGAGTTGCGCAACAGCATCGAAGCGGGCGACTCCGTCGTCGAGCGTGGCGAGAACACGATCTCCTACGAACGACCGTTCTCCACAGCCCTCTCGCCGGAGGACGTCGTGGTCATCGCTCACTACAGCAACGGCACGTCTCGCACTGTCAACGACTCGTACGTGAGCATCGACAATTCTCTGTCGAACATCGCCGGCTTCGGCGAGTCATCCGTCCAAGTCACGGACTACCCACTCGGCGAAGGCGACGCCGCCGCTGTTGAATTTGAGATACGGGTCGCGAACGAGGACGGCCTCGGGAGCGCCCGCGAGACGATTCAGAACCCGACGTTCGACGGGAAGGTGCCGACACTCGACTCGATTAGTGTGTCGTCACTCCAACCCGGTCCCGACGACCGCGTGACTGTGCGCGCTAACCCGAGTGAGGATTCGTCGTTCCGCTCGGTCACAGGCGCACAAGTCTTCGCTCCTGACGGGAGCGAGGTCGCGACGTCGAACATCACGAACGGCAACGAACTCAACTTCTCGACGAAGGGACAGGGCGCTCACACCGTCCGACTTACCCTCGAGGACGTCGACGGCAATCAGTTCGTCGAGACGTTCCGAATCGGCGCTGGCAACACCAACCAACCCCGGCCCGCCTCGGTTAGAGCCACGGAAGGCCCACTCGGGACGGTCGCAATTGTCGGCGACGGGCTCGACGGCGGCGACGTCGACGTCACCGACGACGGTGTGAGTATCACTGCTCAGATTGGACAGAGCGACGACGTACCCACAGAGGTCCACGTCTACAGCGAATCTCTCTCGTCACCACCAGACGAGACAGTCAACGTGCGCGTCGTGCGCGGGGATGCACGCGAGTCGGTCAAGCAGCACGTTCGTGTGGTCAGTCACCAGAAATCGCTGTCTGAATCGGCGATTGTCTACTGGAACGACGACCGGCCCATCACGACCGACGGGTCGACGCGCTACGGCGAGGTCGTCAAGAACGCCGACTCGACGAGCATCCGGACCTACACCGGCGCGAACGGGCAGGTCTCGATCCGGACTATCAACTCTCCCGGTATCATCGACCGCGTGGAGTATCAGGTTCGGACGTACACGGCCAACATCGACGTGCCGTTCGTCGGCACGATCGTGACGCCGACGCCGAACGTCCCAATCGTCTCACCGGCTGTCACAGCGGGTACGGGGGTCTGAACCAATGTCTCGAAAGTTATTCACCCAACTGGTAGTCGCATCACTCGTCGTCTCGACCTGCCTCGCGCCGGTCGCGGTCGCACAATCCACCCCGTCGCCGTACGACGACAAGCTCTCGCCGGTCGTCGCCGAGATGGACACGTTCGTCGGCTACGACGTCTCGGACGTGACGACCTACGACGGCAAACCTGGATTTTACTTGAAATATGAGGACGGGCGGTACTCGAGTGTCGAGACGTGGGTCAACGGATCTACTGAGCGCGACCTCATCGCCCACGATAACGACTCGAATCGGGTACTCGTCGCGGCGAGCGCCCCGGAGGTGCTCGGTGGCTTCCACTTCGCTGAGTCTAACCGCTTCGGTGGCCTCTCGGTCCCGTCGCTCGCTGACGGTCTCCAGACGCGGAGCTACGTCGTGAGCATCGACGCCGCACAAACGGTCTCGTCGCCCGACCCGATTCGGACGCTCGACCGCGCGAGCAGCTACGAGAAACCGCGCTTCTCGTCGTTCGTTCGCGACGGGTCGTTCACGAGTGAGGGCGTCGCGTATAGCGAGGACACCACGGAAGCGACACTCGCGGACGTCAAGACGGCAATCAACGCCGACGGCGTCGAGGCGGACGGCACGGGCGTCACGGTCGCCGTTATCGACAACGGTCTCAACGTCCAGAACGGGTCGGACCCGCTCTACCAGGACCGCATCGTCGCGCCGTACAACGCCATCACCGAAGAAGAGGGATTCGACGCCCCGTCGACCTCGGGCGACCACGGCCCGTGGGTGGCCGGAGCTATCGCCGCCGACCCGGACACGAACACGACCGGCGAAGCGTACGAGGGCGTCGCTCCGAACGCGACGGTCATGCCCATCAAAGCACTCTCCGACTCGGGAAGCGGGAGTACGCAGGATATCGTCGAAGGGATTGAACACGCACGCACGAACGACGCCGATATCATCTCGATGAGTCTCGGGTCGACGACCTACTCCGCGACGATCGCCAACGAGCTCGAGGAGTACCTCGAAGAGGGCGGCACGGGCGTGTTCATCGCCGTCGGGAACTCCCGACAGCAGCCTGGACACCTCCGGTACATCGCCTCTCCCGCGGACGTCCCTGAACCGGGCGTCGTCGCCGTCGCCGCGACGAACACCTCGGCACCGGACACCGCTCGAAGCGCGTACTTCAGCAACGTCGGCCCAGACTCGGGGGTCTCGGACCTCAGCAACGGAGTCACAAACGGCCAGTCTCCGGACACGGCAGCGCCCGGCATGAACATCTCCGTGGCGACGTACTCCGAGAGTGGCTTCCGCGAGAACGTCACGCTCTCGGGAACCAGTATGTCGACGCCGGTCGTCGCTGGAGTGGGTGCGCTCATGCTCGAGGAGAACCCGCAACTCCGCAACGAGTCGGCGGCCTTCGCCGGCTGGATGGGAAACACCAGCGCGCCGATGCAGCACGCCGGAACGACTGAAGTCGGCAACGGCATGGTCGACGCACAGAACGCGACGACGCTCACCGCCAACGAGCAGTCCCAAGATGGGGTCCGAAACGACGACGCCGAAGCGCGCGACCTTGCGAACGACGCCTACTCGGGGAGTCGGACGGTTCGCTTCTTGCTGTCGCTCGTCGGGGAGGGCCAGAGCGCATGACCACGACTCGGCGGGCGTTCCTCGCGACCGTGGGCGCGACCGCGCTCGGTGTGTCGTCGACGTCGACGGCGTCGGCACAGTCTAGCCTACTCGAAGAGGAAACCCCCGAGCACGTCCGGCGCTCCTACGACGAGGATCTCCTCAAACGCTACCAACCACTCATGGTCACGCGCGACCTCGGGTCGAACACTCCGACGGCGCTCTACAGTTACGTTTCGAGAAGCCCGGAGTACGAGCATACCATTCTCAGCTATTGGGCCGAGTATCCGTACCAAGACGGGGTCTCGCCGCTGAGCGGAGGTCTTTCGGACTCACATTTTGGGGACCACGAGCCCGCGATCGTCGCCGTCGACGAGGAAAAAGACGAATTCGTGGAAATCGTCTACTCGGGGTATCACTGGATGGCTGCCGGCACGGAAGCCCCGCCGGTCGCCGAGGACGAAACGGGCGTCCACCCCCTGCTCCACGTCGTCGACCCCTGGCATCATTACGTCCAAACTCCAGAGGAGGGCGTCGCGGTCGACCTCGAGCACCTCTCCGACGATCGCCTTCAAGGCTGGTTAGATAACGGGTGGGATGAACACATTCACATCCGCTCACTCACCGTCCCGTGGGTGATGACCGGCCGCGACGGCCGGTCGGATTGGTGGCAGGACGACGTCGGGTCGTTCTCCTTCGAGGCGTGGCTTCGGCGGATGTATCTCCGGATCGGCTGGTACGGTGCCGACGACGTCGACGACGACGAGCTTCGGGATTGGGAGTGAGAGAAGCCAGCAGACAATTTTTAAGTAGTTAAATGATGAGTCTAACACAGAAGCTCGGCGTTCGGGCGGGAGTACCGCGTCGTCGTCGGCGTCTCGGAACAATCGGCCGGGGCACCGAGGGCGACAGGGAAACCTCGCATGGGGATGGGAGGTCCGAACGGCGTCGAGAAACGCATAGACAGGGGTCTCTCCTGTACGTGCGTTAGTTCCGCTGAATAGCCTCCGAGACACCTTACTCAACCGCACACACTCACACCCATGTCAACACAATACTCTCAGAGCGATAGCACACGCTCTCGAACTAGCACAATCCCGACAAGCATCGACTACGAGCGGCTGTTCTCACAACTCCGGACAACTGTCGAACAGACGGACTCGTTCGACAACGCGTGGGAAACCCAGTATCTCGAACCACAGCTCGGGCGCTATCGCGAGGTCATCCAGACTGTCCACGAGCAGCATCCGGGCGGGGAGATCCTCGACGTCGGGGCCGTTCCGTGCCACGTCACGTGGTGTCTCTCTGAGATTGGCTACGACGTGACTGGGATCGACCTCGCACCAGACCGCTCACACGAACTGGCTGAAGCGGGCAACTTCGACGTCGAACAGTGCGATATCGAACGTGACGACCTCCCCGTCGCCGACGACTCCGTGGGAACGGTCGTCTTCTCGGAAGTCTTCGAGCACCTCCGATTAGACCCGCGACGCGTCCTTTCGGAACTCCACCGCGTACTCCGCGACGACGGTCGACTCGTGCTTACCACGCCGAATCTCTACCGACTCGGCGCGCTCGTTCGGTTCGCACAGGGCGATGGGTTCGATAACGCCCACCGGCAGTGGCAGAAACTCGACGACCGCGGACACATGGGTCACGTCCGACTCTACTCGCGCGGACAGATCGAAGAGTTCTGTCGCGAGGCGGGCTTTTCCATCGCCGAGTCGCGGTACTCGGCGTTCGGGCAGTCGGCCCATCGGTTCGGCCCGCTTATCGACGCGACGTATCGGGTGGCCCCGTGGCTCCGGCCGTATCAAGTGGTGGTGGCCGAACCGTGATTCACTACCGTTTCCAAGGAGGAGGGATGCCACCGCCACCTGCGGTCCCGCCACCGTTCGGCTACGGGTGAGTGAGTATCTCGCCCTCTCCGCGCTTTTCAGTCCGACCCGTGCACCGATTTCTGACTGACCTATCACGACTCAACTACGATTCAAATGTTCAACAACACGATTAGCGGCAAGCAACTCTTGCTCGTCGTCGCTGCTGTCATGACCATGACGGCCGCCGTCCCCATGACGGGGATGGCAGCGACCGCGAGCGTCGACACCGAAACGGCCAACACAACCACCACCTCCGACTGGACCGACGGCGCTGTCGTCAGCGGCTTCAACGCCTCGGCAGACAACAACTCGTACGTCGAAGTGAGCTTCGACGCAGCACCCGAAGGCGAGGCGCGCATGGCAGTCCTTGACCCGTCCACCGCCACTTCCAACGCCGACATGGAGGCGGTCTACACCAACTCCTCGGCGGTAACGACGAACGCCACGTCGAACAACTACGCGTGGAACATCAGCCACGACGAACTCAACGAGGTTCCGGTCACGGCCTCGGCGAACAACACTGTCACCGTCAAGGTCTGGGACTCGGGCGACGAAGCGAACGCGACGTACTTCGACCTCTACCTTGAGGCGACCGACGAGCGCACCGTGCTGCACTACGGTGACGCTGACGTCGAATCGGAGGACACCGTCGAAATCACCGAGAAGAATCCGTTCCTCGGCGATTACTTCGACCGCTACGACGTTGACGCCGCCTCGATCGAAGAGGATAACGTCGGCATCTCGGGTACGAACACGACCGTGACGACCGTCTTCGACAACGACTCGCTCTCGAGCGCCTACGCTGAGTCTGCCTCGAGCGACGCTGAGGACGGCGAGTTCCTCCCGCTCATGAGTTTCACCGCCAACTCCGGTGACATTTTCGTCCCGGTGTACCTCAACTCGGCACCCGATGACATGCCGGACTACCTCGACGACAACGCCTACGGCGTCTACGACGAGTCGGCGAACACGCTGACCGTCCACCCGAACGCCGACGAGGATCTCGACGGCGAGACCGAACTCGATATCTCCTCGAGCGGTAACTCGGGACTCGGCTTCTTCGACACCGCGTCGAACCTGAACGACCTCGGCGCGTCGTTCACTGACGCTTACACGTCGAGCGCCGGCGCTCTGTCGCTGGCGTAGAGTAGCAACTCGACTAACCACTGGTTGGTTGTTCCTTCTCACAACCACACCCCTGTCCCGCCACTGGCGTGCACAAGCACCCGTTCGATTCGGGTGGCGGGCTTTCGGGTGGCGACCTACCGCCGACGCAGTGCTCCCTATTGGCCTCGGTTCAAATCCGGGTGGGAGCTTCCCAAGCGGACCCACATTCATGACACGACTCAAAAACACGCTGCTCATCGCAGTGCTCCTTGTGGCGACGGTCTCGTTACCTGCCCAATCAGCCGTCGCACAAGAGGATTCGAGCATCTGGGATGGCTTCACGAGCGACGACGAAGAGGACGCGGCGGGCGGGATCGCCTGCTTCATCCCGGGCGACGAGGTTACGTTCGCCGACTGCAACCGTGACGTCTTCGAGGGCGTCTCGGCGACGGTCGACCGCGGCCAGTATCTCGGCTCTCGCGCGCTGTCGTTCGACTCGGACGAGGACGACCGCGAGCAGGCCGACGAGTACGCCACGGATCTGGCAAAGACGTACAACAGCAACTCCGACGAAATCGAGACCTACGTGAACGCACGCTTCTCGGGGAACGCATCTGAGTACAACGTCGTCCGCCTTGATTTCGCCGTCAACGACGGGGAAGCGACGCGGTATCTCGTCGCCGACGTCACTGAGAACGACACCTTCGCGAACTCCTCTGTCGTCGAGGAGACCGACCGCCCGGTTGACTACACGGTCTCGGTGCAGGACTTCGCCGCAGACCAAGCGGCCGACGAACTTGACCGATTCGTCACCGAGTACGTCGACGAGGACCGTGATATCGACCGCTCGCTCATCGTTCGGATGGGCAACCGCTATGTCGACAACATCGACGTTCCGGAGGGTCTCCTGCCATGAGTGTCACCGCCAACTGGTCGTCTGAACCCGTTACATTCGCGACACAGGCGTTACTCGTGACGTTCGGGACTGGAACGCCCCAAGAGCAGATGGTCTACTCGGTCGTCCTCGCGACGATCGCGTACGTAACGACCCTACTGAGCTTCGGCGCGACGGCCGTCTTCTTGGTGCTGTTCGCCGGGACGTTCCTCGTCGGTCTCACCCGTCTACTGTGGGGGATGGTCCGATGAGGATACCGACCCCGATCCCGCGGTCGGTCGCGCGCTGGTTCATGAGCCTCCTGCGCGGTGGACTGTTCGATATCTTGTGGTTCGTTTTCATCACGGCTATCATCGTCAGCCTCGCGTACCTGCTCGCCCAGCTCGGCGTCGTCGGCGCTGTCATCGCGTCGGTGCTCATCGGGTCGCTCATCAACGACAACGTCCGGGCGTTCGTCCGCGACGTCTACACGCGCAACTTCTGGGGGGTCAAGATTTGAAACGAGTGTCTGTCGCTGTGCTCCTGGTTGTCGCGACAATCGCCGCTGTCGTTTCCCCTGTTTCGGCGGATTCAGTGACGACGGTCGACGCCGACCACGATCTCACCACGCGAGACAGCATCGACACCTACGAAGAGGAGGGGGTTGTTTCGGCGACGAAACTCACACCCGATATGCGTCTCACAGTCGCCGAGAACCACGACGACGTCAGCCTCGATGGGTGGCACTGGGACCGCAACCGCCGCTACCTTCGCGTGCAGTACAACGAGTCCATCCAGCGGACGGTTCGCGTGTTCATCCCGAGCGAATACTGGTTCCCGTTCGCCTCGAATGTCGACTCCTTCGAGGGCGATAGCACGGCAGAGTTCCGCATCACCGACGACGGTCGATACACGTCGGTGACGATCCGCTTCGACGGCAAGACTGACGCTGTGTTCCCCGTCGAGAAACTTGGAAGCGGCTATTTCTGGGCGAAAGACGAGGCGAGTCGGGCGACTGAGAACATGACGGGATACGAACCGCCGCGTATCGGATCTGGTGGCGAGTGGCACTACGTCCCTGACTCGGCGCTGAACGGAAGCGCCTCGTACCCAATCAACGCGAGCTCGGGCGCGACCGTCCAGTACGACACCGACACCGGGAACGGAGAGGAGACGTGGCTTTCGGTGCCCAAGTGCGACGGTGGCAGTGCCCCGGTGTGCATCTACACCAAGAGCGGCGACGAGGGCAAGGAGTACGTCCTCTCGCGGACGACCGACGCCCCGCCTGTCCGGTATAAGATGGGCGAGGACCCTGTCGAAGAGGCAAAGAGCGGGTGGGCCGACCTCCAGTTGATCCCGTCGAAGCTCCTCGACGATATCAAAGGCATGTTCGGAGGTGAATCAGCAGCATGAACCCACCAACGACCGGGAAAGGCGCTGTTATGACCGTCGCGACTATCGCGTTCTTGTTCGTGGTCGTCTACGCGACCGGCCCGGCGACGCTCGTCGTCGGCGCGATCTTCATCGCCGCCGTCGCGACGGTGCTGTTCTATCTGGGCGTCAACATCGACCGGATTCTGCGAGAGTTGTTCTAAGAGGTATCACAATGGCAACAGAAATCATACTCATACTGTCCAGCATTGCCGGCGCGCTCGTCCTCGCGGTGAAGTTCCCCGAGTTCACGAGTCGCTGGTTCGCACGAATCGCCAAAGCACGCATGGCTGTGTTCACCGTGGCACTCTTTTTCATCGGGTTGTTCCTCGTTTCGAGTGGAATGTTCGGCCTTATGGTCCTCGGAATGGGGACGCTTGCACTGCTGACGCTCGGTCTCGGCGAAGAGCTCGGACTCTTCGGATGGTGATACACTCATGCAACAACTCAAACGCGAACTCGAATCGCTGCACCAGAACATCCTCGATTACTACGACGTCGCGCAACTCGACGAGTTAGAGGACTCCGGCGAGGAGTTAGAACCAATCGAGGAGGAACTCACGGAGATGCTACTCCCCGGTGCCTTCGAGCGCCACCTGCTCGACTTCATGCAAGCCGAGAAGGAGGCGTTCCAAGACCCCGAGTCCGACCGCGACGACCCGCTGTGTTCCTGTGGCCGGGCGTTCTGTCCCATCAAACAGGCGAAGCTCCCCGCGAAGGTCACGATGACCGATGACCTCGACGACGGGATCGGCGCGTACCTCCGCGAGCACAACGGAGACGGCGCTGTCATCCGAGAGGCGCGGAAGGAATGGGTCCAGAAGGGCGCTGGAGTCCGACAAGGGCTCAGACGGGCGCTCGGGCTGATTCGGCGGCCGCCGGGGACGAAAAGCGCAGAGGCGGTGACGGACGGAGGGATGGATGGCTAAGGCACAACGGTTCTCCGAGCACATCCGCTCGAAGACGGCTCGACAGGACCGCTACGACCGCAACTCGCGGCTCAAACAGGCGGTCAAGGAGGCGAACAAACGTCTCGCACGCGGGGACTTCGTCGGTGCGGGGTCTATCGCCCGCGACGTCGTCATTCCGTGCATCCGAGAGTTGGATGCGTCGAAACCCTTCGCCTCGTACCACGCCGACGTCGCCACCGACCCCGACTTGCCGTGGCACTGGCCGGAACTAAGCCGGTTTCTCGACGACCCTGACGAGGTGCTGCGCATCGTCGCGGCCGACAGTGCGAGCAGTTCGACCGAGGACCGGGCGCGGGCGAAGACGGCGCGGCGTGTCGTCCAGCGGTCGCTCGACTCGCTCGAATCTATCACGACGCACCACAACGTCACGAAATCGAACCTGAAGAAGGAGGTCGACGCGATGGGGTTCAACATCAAACTCGGTGTCCATCTCCAAGACCCCGAGATTGACTTTGGCGACCCAGTCCATGCCGTCACGAACGAACGCGGGCCGCTCAAATCGCTCTACGCGGGCGGCACGGGGTCGGGAAAGTCGACGTGTGCAGGCCGTCAATTCGAGGACTACTATCGAGGTTCGATCGGACGCGGTCGGAACATGAAGTGTCTTGACCCGGTCGGACTTGGCGAGGGCGAGAACATCCACTACGATATCGCACAGATGCAGAAGGTTCTCCGCCGTGTTCGGGAGGGACAGGGCTGTGCGCCCGGCTTTGACGAGATAGACGATTTTGAGCCACAAGCAGAGATATTCGTCCCGCTCGCGCCGGACCTCTCGAAGCAGAAACTCCCGTACGACACCGAGAAAGAAGAGTTCGTCCCGAAACCGTTCACGATTCCGGCGTCGGATATCTCCGAGGGGCTCCTCGCGAAGATTATCGCCGAACGCGTCTCTCCGACCCAAGAGAACACGATTCGAGACGCCTACCGCGAGGTCGACCGTCGAATGTCCGATTGGGCGCTCGCCGATCTCGCAGAGGAAATCAAACGTCGCGACGAGCTGTCGGAGAAGCACACGAAGGACGCACTCCGAGTTATCCGTTCGTTGCAGGACATGGGGTTCATCCGGACCCAAGAGTGCGAACACGCGCTTGATTGGGACGATATCTTCTCGTCGACGGAGGTCATCACCTCCTTTTCACAGTCGCTGCTCGGAGACGAGACGGCACAACTACTCGTCGTCGCCTACATCGTCGATAAGTTCTGGACCGAGCGCCGAACCAAACACTGGTATCCACAGTGCTGTATGTGGCTCCGCGAACTCTGGGAAATCGCCCCGCACCAACAGCAACGTCGGAAGCGAGACGACGTCGAGCAGGCGATCCTGGAGTGGGTTATCTATCGGCTCACCAAAATCATGCGGAAGAACCGCCACATCGGTGCGCATATCGTTGGTGACACGCAGGAACCCAATGACGTCGAGAAAGCGGTTCGACGGCGCTTCAATCGGTACGTCATCTTCAACGCGAACGACGAGACGCTCGAAGACGTCTTCTCGTGGACGGGCAAGAACAAGTGGTACACGTTCAAGTCCACTATGTCGGAGACGACCGGCGAAGCAGGGATCATCGGCGGCTGTGGCCCGTCTCTTCGCGGCTCAGACGTCTGGGGGATGGCCCCCGTCCAGCTACTCCCGCCGTCGTGGCACCACCACGACACGGACAAGGAAACGACCGGGTGGCACGCCCGTACAAAGTACGTCGAAACGGAGGAGCTCCGGCGTGTGGACTGGGAGACGGCACTCCCTGACGAGTTAGAGGTCGACATGAAGATGGGCGACGGAGAGGGGGATGGGGGCGAAGAGAGCACCGTAGAGGCTGTGCGCGAGGAGATTAAGGACTTCCACCGCGCTGAGGCACGCGAACGTGTCAAGGCCGGCGAGTCCGCCCGCAAAGTCGCCTCTGAACTCCCAGAGAACCCAGACACCGGAGAGAAGTACTCTCACACGGCAATCTGGAATTGGACTAAAGACCTCAATTAAACCGCTGTAAACTGCCTGCAACCCCTGTTGACAGCGACTATGCGCCTTCTCGCTCAGCGATTCAGCCGATAAGCGACCTGTCGGGGCTGTTCGTAAACACGAGAACAGAGCTACTCTGTACTCTGTATATACGCGCGCACGTATCGGCGAATATCGAATCCCAAGACAGAGAACGACAACACCCGCGACGAGGTGCAAAATTCCCACCGGAGGGTACACAACACGAGAACAGAGCTACTCTGTACTCTGTATATACGCGCGCACGTATCGGCGAATATCGAATCCCAAGACAGAGAACGACAACACCCGCGACGAGGTGCAAAATTCCCACCGGAGGGTACACACCGCGTTCACACCGTGAATAATTCCAGCCGACCTTTCTCAGAATAATGAAACAACACGAAATAGCCGACGCTATCCACGAAGGGGCGACGACAACTACTGAAATCGCTGATTTCGTGGGCGTCGGCCAATCCAACGCGAGACGGTATTTAAAACAGTACGCAGAATCTGACGATTCGGATATCACACGCGAGCGCGCCCCTGATGGGAGCGGGTTCGTGTACGGACTCAAGCAGCCCGACGCCGACGTCGACGCCGATCTCCCTGTCTTTGGGGACCGCGACTACGATTGGGGACAGTTCGTCCCATCGGCGTCGTCGACGTCGACTTACATCGAAACCGACGGCGAGAAGAGTGATATCGGTGCTATCATCGACTCACGACACACGACGGGGCAACTCCCACGCTTCCGACTCACCGGGCCGCCAGGGACGGGGAAGACAACTCTCGCCCGCGACCTCGCCGCCGAGCGTCAGTGGCCGGTTATCCCGATCCAGTTCACCGCAGAAATGCGCGACTCCGAGTTACTCGGGTCGCCGCATATCATCGGTGGCGAGTCGGTGTGGGTCGACGGTCCTATCATCAAGCTCCTGTTGTGCTCGCAGGTGCGCCCGTGCGTGGCGATTCTCGACGAGGTAAACCGAGCGCCTTTCGCGCGGAAAGCATCCCTCCAGTCCGTGCTTGACCACCGGGCGGAAGCGACGCTGCAACTCCGGGGCGGCGAGGTTATCACTGGCGACGGGCACGATCTCGTCACTGTCGCGACGATGAACGAAGGTGCAGAGTACGAGACTTACCCGGTCGACCCCGCAGAGAAGCGCCGACACGGTAACACATGGGAGATTCCGTTCTTGGGGATGGTCGACGCCGAGCGAGAGGCGACGCTCGTTGCCGACGAGACGCCTATCACGGTCGACCTCGCGCGAGTCATGGTCGCCGCCGCCAACGACATTCGAGAACTCGCGCTCAACGATTTCACCTCGCCCGTCGAGAAGGGCATCGCGACGTCCACACTCTTGATGTGGGCACAGACGGCCGTTGCCTACCGGGATGCTGACCGCCCGAACCCCGTACGTCGGGCCGCCGAAACAGCCATCATCGGGCCTCATTATCTCAACCCCGACGACCCTGAAGAGACCGAAGCCCAAGAAGTGCGAGCGGTTATTCTGGACGCCCTCCGGCGGACGTCGCGACAGCAGAACGGTGCGGGAGTAACGACATGAGTGCACGCGCGGACGCGGGACGACCCGATGACGAGCGAACCCGCGAGTTGTGGTCGCTGCATCTCGGGTTGCTCGGAGAGGAAGCGGGCGTCGACGACGGCGACGAAGAGGGCCTCCTGCTCGGACCCGCACCTGCCGAGGGAGAGCTCCCCGACGATGCGGAGACAATCGAACTCGACCTCGGCGACCTGGATATCGACCTCGACGACGTCGACCCAGACGACGATCCCGACGCCGACGCTGGCGATAGCGGGTGGTCTCGCGACGACCACTCACAAGTTGAACCGGAGTGGTCGGACTCACTCACCGACCGAGACGACCGCGTGGCCGACTACTCGGGCGACGCTCCGAGTCAGGAGGTGCGAAGCTACCTCCAAGAGACCGGGACGGCGCGTCACATCCGGCAGGCGCTCGAAAACATCGGAACAGAGGAACACGACATGACCGACGAGGAGGGCGCGGTACTGGATATGCGGAACGTGACGCGGCACCTCGCGGGCGACACGGAAGTGCGCGACCTCTACCGTCGGCGGGCGACCCGCCCCGGTGACGACGTCGCGGTCGGCGTCTCACTCGACATGAGTGGGTCCATGTCGTCGGACGAACTCG
This sequence comes from Halogranum roseipondis, assembly GCF_059695585.1. Taxonomy (NCBI): domain Archaea; kingdom Methanobacteriati; phylum Methanobacteriota; class Halobacteria; order Halobacteriales; family Haloferacaceae; genus Halogranum; species Halogranum roseipondis. The sequence goes on along the minus strand of NZ_JBUEED010000003.1, from coordinate 8,939 downwards.
ACGCAAAGGCCGCAGTCGGGGCGTTTCTCTTCGCCGTCCAGCAGTTAGGCGGCGACGTCGTCGCCAACGCCTGGCAAGCGCCGGGGCGAGAGGCGAAAGTCCGGCTTCTCACCGGCCCGTACGAGCGGTTCCGGTGGGAGCATCTCGACACCGTCTCTCCAGGCGGGATGGACCCAATCGCCGCCGGTATGTCCGAGTGCGCGGCGATGCTTGAGCGCTCGCGCGCGAGAGAGAAACTCTTGCTCGTCGTCACCGACGGGAAACCGACTGTGCGCTCGCGGCAGGAACTCGACGCCGAGAACGCCGTCGACGAAGCGCGGCTCACGGCGACGGAACTCCGAAAGCGGGGGATGACCGTCGTCGGCTTCGGCTTCGGTGGCGTGAAAGAGGAGAACATGGCTGAGATGTTCGGCGACGACGGCTACCGACACGTCGATATCGACGGCCTCGCCGACGCACTCGTGGAGTGCTACGAACAACAGCATGAGGGCCACACATGAGGACGGACCGAGTCGACAGACCGCCGCCGACCACTCTTTATGGCCGTTCCAGTATCGAGTTTCGATAGAGTTTGAAAACTAAACATGAATCACAAACGACTCAGACCCAGCACCGACCAGTATCAACAACTCAGACACGGCACGACCGTTCTCGCGGCCGTCGTCGTTGGACTCCTCGCGAGTCTTGCACTCGATATCCCGACGCTATTGAGTGGTCAGTGGGACTCGAACGTCAACCGACTCGTAGCCGACGCCGGATTTTCACTCACCGTCGGGGTTGTGTGGATCGGGACGACGACGGCACTTACGCGCGTTCTCACGCGGAGACGGGCGTGGACGGTCTCGACATTCGTCGGGCCGTTCGTCGCGACACTGGTGCCCTTCGCGTTGATTTTCGGCTTCTCGGCGGCCGACCTCGGATACGACGTCATGTTCTTCGGGATGGTCTACGCGTCGACACTCGCGTACACGCTTCTCCCCGGATTACTCGGCTATCTTGCCGACACGCGGCTCCGACAGCGGGGTGTCGCGGAATGACCGACCGGCAGACTGTCCGCCTGAACCCCAACGGGAAGGGCGCGCAGGTCTACCTCGGCGACCGGCTCATCAACGACTCCGCGAGTGTCTTGCGGCAGGGACAGGAGTGCCACGCCCACGTTATCGACGGCGTCGGTATCCTCATCACCGCCACCGGAGATACGCGACAGTTCGACGTCTCGGCGAGCGAACCAGACCGACCGGCCCTCGGAGGTGATGACTAGTGGCCCGCTTCGAGCGCATCAAAACGCTGTTCGACGTTGTACAGAACCCGAGTCGCTACCGTAACCCCGAGGAAGAGGTCAACCTCGACGAGAAGACGTCGGTCACGGAGTGGCGAGACGAGTCCTCGCCGACGCTGAAAGAACGACTCGCGTCGCGTAAGACGCAGTTCTACGCGTTCGGTTTCTTCATTCTCGTCGCGATCGGCGTCGTCGGGGCGTGGAGTCGCACGTACATCCCCGAGTTGTACGGGAATCCGTTCGTCCAAGGCGGCACACTGGTGTTCGTCTCGGCGACAATCGCGTACTTCAGCGGTCTCCGATCCCTCCGAGCGAAGCTCTCGAAAATCGACTGGCTGGTGCTGTTCATGCCGCGCGAAGAGGCAAAGAGCGGCCTGTCGTTCTACGTCGGCTCTGTCGACGGCGACGCACAGGGTAACACGACGTTCCAGCCGTTGAAGGGCTTCTCCTTCGCGGGACTGAAAGGCGAGAAGCTCACGCTCGGTGAGCTCGGCGACGACTTCGGCCGGACGTTCTCGAAAGCCGGACAGCCTGCCGACCGCCCGGCGACGATCCGCGTGCAGGACGGGTTGTTCTCCCGACGTGAGACGTTCCTCGGGACGGTCGTCGGCGTCATGTGCGGCGGCGTCGAGATCGACGAGTTCGCGGGCGAGTCGGATCTCTACACCATCCCACCGGAGACCGTCGACCCCGACCGCTACAAGGGGCTCAAAGGCACGATGATGGAAGTTGTCACCGAGAAGCAGGAGCTCGAGGAGCGAAACGAGACGCTTGCCGAGCAGCGCGACTACTGGAAGAGCGAAGCGAAACAGACGCGCGAGGAGATTATCAGCGAGTTCGTGAGCGATCACTCGGAACTCGCCGAGTCGGGCTTCGGCCCGTCTCGCCGTCGACGTGACGACAATCGCTCGTCACGGGTCGGTATGAACGACTACGCGTTTCTGAATGAGGGCGAGGAATGAGGATCTCGACAGATATGAAAGACACACTCCCACGACTCACAGCGGCGTTGCTGCTCGTGTTCGCGACTCTCGCGGGCGTGAGTGCGGCGTCCGCTTCGATTTCGGCACAGCCAGCACAGCTCGCTATTGAGCAACCCGACTACATCAACAAAGACGTCGTCACGCAGACTCAAAACGGGACGACGGTCTACGTCACTCAGAGCGGGAATCTGGAAATCAAGCCCCAGAACTTCAATACGTCCGATGTACGGGGCTACGGCGTTGAGACAAACGCCGGATCGCTCTCTTACGACGAGCAGTTCGACGTCTTCCAGTTCAACAACGACGGCCACACGGGGACGTTCCGGCTGTACTGGGAGGTCGACGAGCGCCGGACGGTGGGCGAGGAGAACAACACCTCTGTCGAGACCGTCCGAACGCGCTACACTGCGGTTCTGAAAGTCGAGTCGAACTCGTCGTACGTCCACATCCAACAGAACCAGTACGAGCAAGAGAAACGTGACGCGGAGAACTGGAGCGCCTACTCCTCGTCTATCGTCAAAATCTCGGGTGAAAACGCCGATATCGACGAGAAAGCACAACTCGCTCTTGACTTACTCCAGCTCCGCGAGCATCCGCTGTCGGCACTCTCGGGAGATTTCACCGGGATTCTGCTCATGATGGTGATGACGATCGGCGGCGGGCTTGTCCTCGCGCTGTTCGGTGCGCTGCACCTCGGCGCTCGCTACACTGATATCAAGGCACTGAACCGCTGGAACTCGCTCAAGTCCGACGAACGCGCCCTTGACGAGAAGTGGGCCGACCTTCAACTCTCCGAGCGCAAGCGGATCCTCCAGAATATGGACTGGAACGATATCTTCGAGGATGACGAACGCGCCCGTGCGTGGAGAGATACGTTCGGTGAGACGGTTTACGACGGCGTCTGTCGGTTCCAGTCGATGCTTCTTCCCGACAACATCGTCTCCGACCGTCTCCAGGCGATGGGGCAGAACGGCTACGTCGGTCTCGTCGAGCGGGCGGACGTCAGAACCGACGGTGGCGACACTGACAGCGCGCCGATCGTCAGTGCCGACGTCGTTCGCGAACGCGACCTCGACGACGACACTGACAAAGAGACGTTCGACCTTACCTCGCCCGGTGAGGAGTTCGATGACTTCATGGACGCGTTCGACCGCGACAACGACGAGTTCCTCTCGTTCGACCTTGCACGCGCGGATATCGACCACAACCAGCTCGTCTCGAAGTGCCGGCTCATGGATCTCGAGGAGTTGATGGAAGAGATGGACGCCCAACGACTCGACTTTGAGGACCCCGATGAGTTCGGGAAGCTCCTGCAAGAGTTCGTCCTCTCGGTTCGGAACTCCGACTACACGGACGACCACGGGACGCCGGACGACTACCGATTCGTCATGAACCAGTTCCTCCAGGTCTCCCAGATTATGAGCGACAAACAGCGCATCCCGCTGTTCGAGTTCAGTGCGCAGGCTGTCGAGCGCGCACTCGCCGACCGCTCGCCCGTCGAAGAGGCTGAGTCGACTGTCGAAGCCATCCAGCAGGGGCGCTACTCATGATCGGTTCGACGCTCCTCCAGACCGCCGACTTCTCGGCCGGTGGCACAACCGAGGGGCAGAAGCTCCTCGCGGCGACGATCGTCCTCGGTATCATCGTCGCGATCGCCGTCGCACGGTACAAACTCCAGTTCGTCGGCCTCACGGAGTCTCAAAAGCAGGCGAAGGCGTTCCTGGCGGGACAGCGCGAGGACCAGACGCCCCGGACGGTTCGCATCCCGATCGCTGCCTTCGAGGACGGCCGACTCGAGGAGTTCCGAAGCACGATCCGCGCCACTCTTGACCGTGACGCCCCGGACCCGGACGACCACACCACGGTTCGGCGGGCGTTCGGAGACGTCCGCTCTGAGTTCGCGCGTGCGTGGCACGACCGGACGGACGGGCTCCCGCGTCTCGCACTCTACTTCGGTGAGCTCGCGGTCTCTGTCGCCGTCCTCGGTGGCCTCGCGACCATCTCCGCCGAGACGTTTCAGGCGCTCTTTACCGCCGACTCGACGCTGACGCTGTCGCTCATCGTCGAGACCGCAACCGAGACGGCGAGACACGTCATTTCCGGTGGAATCGACTCACTCGGCGCGTTCCCGTACGCTGAGGCGCTCTGGCAGTTCGTCTTTGCGGGCGTCGTGCTCGCGGCGACGTGGGTCTACGGACAGCCCTTCGTCGTCTCTGCGGGCCTCGTCGTCGCTGCTATCGCGGTGTGGTATCTCGACAAGCAGGTGCCGGACGCACCGGGCGTCAGACTGTCGGGCGGCCGCTCGACGGTCGCGCTCAAGACCCTCGCTGCTGTCGGCGCGGTGTGGGTCTCTGGTGTCGGCATGGCACAACTCGGGTCGGTGTTCGGTGCGATCGGCGTCGTTGTGGCGTCGCTTCCGGTGCTCGCCGTCGCCTACGTTCTCCCCGGCCGTGCGCGACTCACTGTCGGCGCTGTCGGCGCAGGTGTGCTCGTCCTCGGTCTCGTGGCCTTCGCGACCGGGGCGGGCGAACCGGGCGCGCCAGCGGGCCTCTACGTCGCCGCTGTCGTCGCCGTCCTCATCGGGCGACACTACGCCGGGCGATTCCGTACGGGCGTCCAGTCGGTCGCACACGACGTTTCGGGTGCCGACCGAACGGCGGCCGCGTACCTGCTGCTCCGTCGGATCGGGGCGGCCTACGCCGGCCTCGCGGTCTTGCTCGTCCCGGCCTACGCGGTCTCGATCCTGCTCGACGGGAAGCTCCCGGCGCTCATCGACGCGTATCTTGCGGGATCGCCGTCGCGACAGGTGCTCGTCGGCGGTGTTGCGGTGTTCGTCGTCGCCGTTCTCGCGACGCAAGCCCGTGACGCCTACCCCGAACTCCGGTCGGCGCTTCGAGAAACGGGTGTTCGGCAGTTCGTCCGGGGGAAAGTGACGGCGAAGGGTATGCCCATCGCGGCCGTCGTGGTCGCGTACTTCATCGTCGTCGGGTTCGGGCTCACGGCGCTCCCGGCGTTCTTCTTCGCGCTTGTCGTCGGGCTGCTGTTCCGCGCTGGTATCGTTCTGTTCCGACGGGCCGAGCGTCGGGCGCGGCTCTTCGAGATGCCGGAGTACACGCCGCAATCAGTCGTTGTGTCGGGCTACGTGCTCGAAACGTCCGGCGGCGAGACGCGGTATCTCGCGAACGTCAACGGGACGGACCTCGCACACGAGGAGATCGGGCCACTCACCGACGCCGTCCTCGAGGCGACGCGCGAGTTGTTCGATGGGGGCGAGACGTCCGCCTCAGTCGAGAAGCAGTTTGCGAGCGATATGCTCCGCTACGGGATCGCCGACGTCGACGAGACGGAGACGAAACTCCGGCAGGACGCGGTCGATATCCTCCGGGGACGCGTGTCGAAGCAGGGCGGACAGGCGGAGAAAGAGCGGATTCGACGCGAGTTGAACAACCAAGTTCCAGAGGATATCTGGCGTGACGCGGCCGCGTGGATGCGACAGCACGCACAACTCCGCGAGACGAACGAGCACTACATCCTGGTATAAATAAACGCCCGGAGACAGGGCGTTTGGAATGGCAAAGTGGTCTGCTCGATTGGGCAGGCTAACGCCCCGATTTTTGATTTGTAATAGATACATAAAGAAACTAGCCATGCGCGCGGAGTGAAAGTAACCCGTGCGCGGAGGTGAAAGCGTCTTACTCGCTCGTTTCAGTACTGAACGCGTCACTCAATTTTTTGCGCATCGTCTCACGACGAGACTGTCGGAGTTGCTCGTCGGCGATGTAGTTTTGCATGACCACGCCGACCGACGCACTGCCTTGGTCGGCGGCGACGCCCTCGAGCCCGGCAGCAATCTCGTCGACGGCCTCTTGATACACCGAGTACCAGAAGCGTCGCCCCATCTTCGGCGTGGGTGTGTCGCCGTCGACGACGACGTCGGCCCGGTCGGCGAGTCGCTTGAAGCGCCGCCGGACGGTCGACACCGAGATATGGCCGGTTTTCGAGGACCGCGAGGGGAACAAGTAACCGTCCCACTCCCGGCGGTCGGCGAGCGTGTCGACGCGATCGGCGAGGACGTCGACGCCGTACAACAGCGTCACCTCGCCCGGCCCGTTCTTTCGCTCCCCGTCGCCGAACGACAGGTGCGGGTCGTCGGACTCGAGTACGACCTGGCGGTAGTGGAGTGCCGCGACCTCCGAGGGGCGGAGTCCCCACCCGGCAAGTGCGACGACGATGAGCTCCTCTTCGGGTGAGGACACTTGGCCGTAGATCCGACGCACCTGTGCGGCGGTGAGTGCCGTCGGGTCGGGGTCGTCGGCTTCCCACCCGATATCGTTCTGCACCTGTGAGAGCGGGTTGTATCGGGCGTACTGGTGGCCGAAGAGGTACTCGTACCACGACCGAACGACGTGGAGATACTCGAGCTTCGAGCGGTCCGTAGAGAACTCCTTGTCGAACACTTCCAGCACCGCGTAACAGCGGTTCATCTCCCGCGGCTGGTTCGACACGTCGTCGAGCGGGGCGAGTAGTGCATCCGTGCCGTGTAAGTCTCGGTAGGTCCGAACCCATTTCGCGAGTCGCGTGCGGTGTGTCTCGACGGTGCTGTCGGCGCGCTTCCCGAGCGTGCCGAGCGTCCGAAGGTAGCCGTCCAGCGCGTCGACCGTGGGTTTGTGGTCGATTCCCCACGTCCAGGCGTCGGGGTCGGACCCGTCGCCGAGCCCGACGACGTCGGTGAAGAACTGCCGCGGCGTGGTGTCGTGGTGTTCGCGCAGCGCGTAGGCGATCCCCGAGAACCCGTAGTCGTTCAGCCACTCGTAGGAAGGGATATCGTGGTCCTCGTCGAAGCCTTCGCGACGGCGCTTCGGTGCCATGTCTGACCAGTACACCGACGCCATGTCTTCGAGGCTCATTCGCGACCAATTGTAGCGATTCTCGCGTGTGTCGCTCGGAGAGTCCTGCGGAGTGGTAGTCTCCCCGTCCGAACCCCCGGAGTCGCGGTCGTCGGTCACGCTGTCTCACCGCCGAGTAACCCCGATTCTGACCCTTGTGGTGATTCTGAGAGTTGTGATTTCACAGTTTGCGAGAGAACTACCAGTCTCTTAATACTACGGCCTGTGCTGTAGTGGGGTACACACACCAACAATTAGCAACATAGGTGCAGAGAGAGGTAGAAACGGCATAAATCGTATATCGCTGTATAGAACATCCACCTCCGACAGAGTTTTCTGTCACAAGAACACTCGGCTAGGTGATGGCCCACGAAACCTTGTTTTCTGGCCTGCAAAGGGAGTTAAACGCCTCTTCTAGAAATGCTATCTCAGCCAATAGTACAAACCTACAACCAGCTGTGTCGCCGGCCTTGGAGGAAGCGGCCATGAGCGGAGTCGTTAATTTCCAGAATGCAGCTACAGAGTGGCTTGAGAGTTCTCAGAAACTGTTCGCGAAGAGCGTCCTCTCGTCTCCGCTTATCTCTGGCCCCGCGCACAAGCGCCTCTCCACGATCGGCGACGCTCTCCCGGCGACGTCCGGGATCTCGCTCCCCAAGAAGACGAAGATGGACAGGATGGGTTCGACTCGGGATATGCTGACCTCAGAGTTGCCACATGTCCCTCACCAAAGACGTCCATCCTCACCCCCATCTACGCCAACAGAGCCGCAGAGTCGGCCCTCTCAAGACACGACTGCGAGCACTTCTAACCTCGCATACGCCGTTCCAGTAGTGAAGGAAAAGGTCCGCCTATTCCTTGAAGAAACAATCGGTCACGAACTAACTCGAAAGTGCCTCTCGGTTGTTGTTTCAAGCCTCATTTTCGCACTTACTCTTGGAAATCCGGGCGTCGTGGACGTCCTCCAGACCTCTAGCCTCGTCGACTGGGTTGTGGGGTGGTTCTACGCAACGTGGGACGATATCTCACAATGCCGAGATTCCGAAGAGTAACACCGACTAAGAGCAATTTTTATACGCAACTAGCAATCAAGCGAACGTGTGCGTTGCAAAACGCACCCCGACAGCCATCACTGACCCCACTCGACGACTCCGTAAGTCGCGTGACGTGGCGGCGTCACAGCGACCCTCCCTTACGCGGAGTCTACGCCTGCGTGCCTCTCTCCCACGCAGGCAGCGTCACTCTACGCTTAGAACAGTTCAGGAACGTAGTTGACCGTCCGCTCTGCCTTCTTACGCTTGTCGTTGATGCGGCCGACGATCGTCCCGACCTGCGATTTGGAGATAGCGAGCGCCTCGCCCGTCTCTCGGTGGCTCAGTCCCGATTCTTTCAGCGCGTACACCTCTGCTTCTTGTCTGGAGAGCATCGTGTGTTCGGCCACGAAGGTGGCCCGGCAGAGGTTACACAGCGTGTCCTTCCGTCCGGGGTTGAACTGCTTGGTCGGTCGCTTCGAGACGTACACACCGCTGTCGTGGGCGGGGAACGCGTTGCAGTTGTCGCACAGCGGCACCGTCTCCTTGATAGCCTCGTATTCGACCTCGAAATCGGTGGTGTGGTTCGCGTAGACCCACGCACGCAGATCCGAGTCGAACGCGTCGCGGTTGCGCGTACCGGAGAGTTGCTTGTCGATCGACCACGTCTCGGTGTACTCGTTGACGAGCGTGTCCGAATCAACGTGACGAGCTTCCGAGTCGACGTGAATAGCGTCGTGGTCCTCGCCGCTCGTGTCGTCGG
>NZ_JBUEED010000002.1:0-40297 GCF_059695585.1 Halogranum roseipondis | reverse complement strand
CCTCCAGGACGACAGTCTCCTCTATCAGTTGAGTCGGGCACGTGAAAACGACAACATCGAGAACGCCCGTGTCAGTGTCATCGGGATCAGTAACGATCTCGGATACCGAGAAACGCTCTCCCCGAAGGTTCGTTCCAGCCTCTGTGAGCGGAGTATCAACTTCACCGCCTACGACGCTGGTGAACTCGAGGAGGTTCTTGCACAGCGGCAGTCAATCGCGTTCAAAGACGACGTCATCAGCGACGGCGTCGTTGGCCTGTGTGCAGCATACGGAGCGAAAGAATCCGGGGACGCACGGAAAGCACTCGACTTGTTATTGAAAGCAGGCGACCTCGCCCAAGAAGAGAATACAAACCTGGTGACCGAGACCCATGTACAACGAGGACGTGAATTGATTCAACGCGAAGAAGTCACTCGAGGCATCCTTGGTCTCAATGAACACGAGCGCATCCTGCTATATGCGCTTACGGCTTTTGAGTCGTCGGGGACGTCTCCCGTTCGGTCACGGGACCTGTACCGACGCTACGAAAGTTTCTGCGAGGAAGCGGAGACTGACTCACTGACGAGTCGCTGGATGCACGATCATCTTGACGAACTCGACATGCTCGGGCTCGTTTCGATCAAGAAGATGAATAAGGGGTCAACTGGTGGCCAGTACAAGACAATCGCGTTGAACCAGGACCTGAATGCGGTGTTAGACGCACTGGAGGAGACGATCGCAGCAGTTGGTGTGCATCGTTCGGTCCAAAGTCGGCTGGACAAGCCCTAGCTGATAGCTGCTTGTCGTACGTTCGACTGGAAAAGCACTGGAAACGACACTCTCTCTGTCTGGTGGCCATCGAAACGAGAGCGTAGACCTACTCACGGCGCTGCACGGCGAATTCTTCTCTTTAACACTGGCGTCGGTCAAAGCACTGGAAACAGTGGTCTCCGACAGAACACTGGACACTCACCCTCGGAGTAGCGAACCCGTTCTGGACATCGGTGAGAGCGCCAGATATCGTCTCTCGGATTGAGCTCCAAAGATCGAGTACCACAAGAAGATCATTCGAGAGTGCAATACCCAACCGCTCACTCAACGGCCGGCCGAGGAGCGTTTTCGTATTTGACCATCTTCTCAGACTTATCCGAGATCGTCTCATAGATGCGCTGAAGCGTCTCTTCTGCGGCGAGGAGGTTGTGTTTCTCGAGAAACGCACGGCCGTCGTCGGTAAGTCCGTAGAACTTCCATGGGTAGCCCTGACGACGTTCACCGTCCGAGAGTGCAACCTCTTTGACGATGCCAGCGTCGATCAGCTTCTGGATATGCTTGTAGACAGTGGCCTCGCTGACACTCGGGTTGAGTTCCTCAAGTTCGTACATCGACGGGAGTTGCTTGGGATGCTGGAGGATGTTGTTGACGAGCGCGAATCGCGTCTGTTGGGTCACGAAATGAACCAGCTCACGATTATTCGCCTCCGTCGAGGTTCCCAAATCGGTGCTCATGTGCACACCTACGCGATGCTCCGCGAAGTAGTTTACCCTTGGGTAAATTACCTCAGAGTATATCAGACACTGTTGACTCGGTAAATTACTTAGTAACTCATATCTCACACCGGTAAAACAGTGAACATATGAGCGACGAAGAGGCATCGGTCCCCGATGATATTCTCACGAGTGCGAAGACACAACTCGACCAAGAGGAAATCTCGCTCGCGGATAATGAGGAGATTCTCCACGCACTCAGTGAGCTCACGCCAGTCTACGAGAACGAGCGCTCGTATTTCGTACTCGGAAACTACGACCGAGAACCGATTCGTCGGCTGAACCTCGTGGTTGACAGGCTCAACCGCCGTCCCGATGGCTACGCGTTCCGCATGGTCGACATTCGTGGTGAGTGGGACAACAGCATTCAGAAATTCTGTCTCATCGCCGACCTCGTGACATACCTTGTCGGTGTCGCTGAAAAGGACCCCAGCGACTTCCTCGTCGAACAGGGGTTGCTCGTTGGCACGGTCGAATATTTCGCGAAGAGCTATGTGCTCAAACGAGAGTACGAGGATGAAGCCCATCCCTTTGGCTGGATGCAAGATGGCGTGTTTGACCTATTCGCCCAAGAGGATCGACTCTATCAGTGGCAAACCGAAGACGACCTCGTCGACGTCACTGAAAAACTCCCGTAAATGGTCACTACCAACGCTGAGAATACCGAATTAGATTAACCAACAGAATCGGTATTTGTCGCCTTGTGTTGGTTAATACGACACTGAACCGACTCTAACATGCAGTTGAGGTGTATGCCCGGATCGGTCCGCTGCGGCGACGATTACGCCGCGTTCATACATCAGGCCTGTTCCGAATCAGCGTCTGTATCCTCGTACTCATCGAGATCTGGGAGATTTGCGTCCCAATCTGGATTCTCATCGTAGAAATCGCCCTCGAACTGTTCGCTCACGGCCGCTAAGCCAATCAAACTCGCCGTGTGTGCATCGTACGCATCAGGGTTGATTGCCCAATACTCGCCCTTATGACGCACAAACCTCTTGTCGTGGAGTCGGCTCAGTGTCGTGCCAACACTTCCTCGTGGGAGTTCGAGTGCTTCGGCAATCTCTCCTGCCCGATACCCAGTCTCAGGAGTCGCTGCGAGGAATCGAAGAATCTGCCGTCCATTCGTGTTCGCGCCGGGAAGACCCGATGGCTGGTAGTTTTCAAAATCGACGGGCATGTGTAACCCTATGTAACAGAGTGTAATAGGCATGGATGGCTCTGTTGAAATAATTATTCTTTGACAGAAAGTGCGTGCAAGGCTTAAAGGGTGTATGCAGTAAGCATACCATCTATCTCACAGCTAGTTCTCTACCTGCCGTCGGACAGATAGTGTGGAATTACCTCACTACAGGCCCAATAGCACGACTCCGGTCGCAGCGACTACAAAAAGACTGAACAGGAGAGTCCACACAGCGCTCAGCCACGATGCTCGTTTGTCGTTACCCCATACTTCGAATCCTTCTCTTCCTCGGAAAAGATTGACACCGATGCCAATGAGCAGCCATCCTCCACTACCCATGATGAAGAACACCAGAGACTGCTCGCTGACTACAAAGGCTAATGGCAATTGGCTCGCCCCGATGAGTACGCAGGCGAGGCCAGCGAGTTGTGACTGACCGACTGAGCTGCGAAGACGTGACTTGCTCCCTGAGATAGAAAGAAGACGTTTGAGTCGGTTCTGTGCCATTCTATCGTGTCGTCACTCCATCACAATATTCGTTTCCCCAACAAAATGACGACTAATCAGTGACCGACTTGCGCTGTGAGTTCAGCACGGTCACAGAAACCTCACCGAACACTGTCAGATGTGGCGTGCAACAGACAGATAATGGATGCAACACCGTCGAAGAAGGCAAACCGAGCGATAACTACAGGCAAGAGTAATACTAGGACGTTCCTATCTCGGAAGGTACTAAAAAGGGAGAGGGAATTCTGGCCAATCACTAGTTAGCTGATCAGCACCAAGTTATCTCCCTACGTTCCATCTCTACATGCAAGCGAGGGACCAAACATGAGGAACCTCACCGTTATCTCGTTCCTGACGCTCGACGGCGTGATGCAGGCGCCGGGTAATCCCGATGAGGACCGCGAGGGCGGGTTCGAGCACGGCGGCTGGCAGGTGCCATACTTCGACGACGGGGACTCGACCGTCGCCGAAAGGCTCGCCGCCGCGGATGCGCTCGTGCTCGGCCGGAAGACGTACGAAATCTTCGCGTCGTACTGGCCGACTGCGAGCGAAGAGAATCCTTTCACCGAGCGGATGAACAGCATCCACAAGTATGTGGCCTCGCGGACGTTAGACACAGTCGGCTGGCAGAACTCGACGCTTCTCGAGGGTGACGCGGCCGACGCGGTCGGCGAATTGAAACAGGAGCCCGGCGGTGACCTCCTTGTCCTCGGCAGCGGGGAGCTGGTCCAGACGCTCATGGCCGATGGCCTCGTCGACGAGTACCAGCTCATGGTCCATCCGCTGATTCTCGGCACCGGCAAGCGGCTCTTCCGGGAGGGCGGGGCGCGGACCGACCTTGAACTCGTCGACACGTCGACGACCGGTAACGGTGTCGTGATCCTCCACTATCGCGATTTTCATGGGGTCGCATAGGATCGAACCGAGCGGGAGGAGTCCAGGGCTGCCGACCATCGCGAGGCGTAGCTGCAGGCGCGCTGGAATCGACGCTCGCGATGCGTCCTCGGCCTGATCGACGCCGTCGGGTGATCGCTGTTCCCACGGCGAATGATCGAACGTCGAGAGTAAAATATCAGGCACGATTCAGGACTATCATCCAACTTCCATAACTTTCGCCCGTCTCCGGAAACCACATTGGTATGTCTACACGGCCAGCTCACGAGGTCGAGAGTATCGATAACTAAGCGGGCCTATTCCCGCCCAATTCACTACTAGCTGCCATGCAAGATACGCGCTCGCTATTCAGCACGGCCGCAGAAACCCCACCGAACGCTGTCAGAAGTGGCGTTCTGAACTTGGTGGGTGTATGCAGCATGGGCAACAGCTATCGCTATTCTCAATCATATAGAAGTCGATGAATTCGATGGGAGCCATCTCTGTCGATGACTGGAAGTCAAAGATCTACGTTATCCCTCCGGGGTTGCACTCTCTATGGAGGGAGTGATACGGGGATGGTGCGTCTTGATCACGTTGGTGTTGTCGTCGATGACCTCGACGCCGTGGCCGCGTTCTTCCTCGATCTGGGATTCGAGCGTGAGGGCGGAGCACTGGTCGAGGGCGAGTGGGTGGACAAAATAAACGGGCTCGACGGCGTCCAAGCGGAGGTGGTGATGGTGCGAGCGCCGGACGGTAGCGGCAAGCTCGAACTCGTCAAGTACCATGCGCCGGTCGACGATGAGGGCGCGAACTCCTTGCCTGCGAACCGGTTGGGATTTCGGCACATCGCTATTGAGGTAAATGACCTCAGCACGATTGTCGATGGACTGCGCGAGGAGGGCTTTGACACGGTCGGCGAGATCCGTGATTTCGAGGAAATCTATCGGCTCTGCTATGTCCGTGGTCCTGAAGGATTGATCGTTGAACTCACCGAACAGATCGCCCCCCAGGGAGCGAGCTAGGCGGCCATACGGCTCTCTTTCTTTTTCAGGATGGAAGATGCGTGCCCTGGGTTCAGCACGCCCGTTGAGACCTCACCGAACGCTGTCAGAAGCGACGTGCAACACTCAGAGGGTGAGTTCAGCAGGGGAGTTACGGAATACTACCTGTGCTGATTTTGGGACACACGTGAGGGCGATATCTCGGTAGGTTATCACTGCTATGGCGCTATTGGATGTCAATAAGGACACCGGCCGACTCGGTGATGATTTCGACATCGGTGAGCGTGAAGCCTGCGTCTGCGAGGAGATTGGCGACCGTTCCCATCCGTGGCAGCGTTTCGTAGTCGCTCCGGGTCTGTGTCGGCCCGAAGCACATCTTGTCAGCCACCACAACACACTGCGTATTCAACGCCACGAGACCGTCGATAGCGGCGCGTAATTCGTCCTCGCCTCCCTCATCTTAGGCCATATACAGCGCGTAGCTTGCAACGACGACATCGACTGATTCGTCGACGTTCGGTTCACGGAACGACCCGTGGTCGAACAAGACGTTCTCGATGCCGCGCTGCTCAGCCTTCTCACGGGCGTACTGGAGCCACCCCTCGTAGATGTCCCGCCCGACCACGTGGTCACACTTCGACGCAAGTTCGAGCGCGACGATATCGGTGCCCGTTCCGATATCGACCATGGTATCGTCGCGCTCGATAGGCGCGTGCGTGAGAAGAGCGGATAGACACCTCTGATACACCTCGTCTGCTTCGCGATCCGTATCGTAGTCCATCGGAGTGTAGCCGCGATATTCGCGTTCTGTGTCGGCCATCTGTACGGCGAATAGGCTCTGCTGATCAGAGTCTCAAGAATCATCGCTGACACGCGCGACCGATTCGCATGCTGTATTCAGCAGAATCGCCAAAACAGATCACTAATCAAAGACCCCAACACGGTCATTTCGTTTGTCAGAGAGTACTAGTCTGTGTCGACGTGGAAGTTTTCGATGACTGCTTGGAACCCGTCTCCCTGTGGTGCAGCTGCCATCGGACCGACTTGCAGTTCGTCTGTCTCAGTTAGGTAACCCTGTCGGAGCATTGTATACTCTTGCCCGTCCCGTGAAAAGTACACCTCGACAGCCTCCCCCGTCCGCTCAACGCAAATCCATGTCGACTCGGGGTCGTCTTCGAGTGCGACGACCGACCAATCAGAGAACTCTCGCGTTATTACTGCGTTTGCTTGTTGGACGCCATCAACGTACTCGACACCACATTTCAGCCACACCTCCTCATCTGCACGGACCATGAGCCCCGCCTGGTCGTACAGCGTCTCGTACTCCCCGCTAATCTTTGCTGTCGCGGTAAAATCACCCTGCACTGGTAGGGAGTAAAAGTGTCCGTCGTCCTTGACAAAATCGTGTGCTGTCACCCGCCAGAAGTCGGTCTCACCGTCCACGTCAATAGTCAAGCGGTCGTTCGTTCGGCCCCACGAGGCGGGTTCGTTGTACCATTCCATAGGTGGCTTGTCTCCCGTTACCATCGATGACTGTTAGTATTTTACCCCTCTGAAGAATACACCGTCGGTGAAGGGGCAGATAATTGGATAGTCAGCCAACGGTATCATCGAACTACTGAGAGTGAATCATTGATTGACCGACCAGCAGCTGATTTCTGCTCCAGCGTGTCCAGTGGATGTCCGATGGAAATCGCACCCGATACGCGCGCTCTATTCAGCACGACCACAGAAACCTCACCGACCACTGTCAGAAGTGGTGTGCAATACAGAGGATGTACTCAACAGTTGTCAGACGTTACGAGTCAGAGATCGGTTAAGTGGACAGTGTATCGTTAGTCCGTACAGCTTCCCTCGGTGCAGTGTTGTTTACCCATAACGGTCGTTTAAAATCGGCACCTGAAGTACGCTCGAACGTAATCATGTAGGTCGTCGGATCGTTACTGATCAACCTGGCTATCATGTACTCGGCATACGTCCCTGCTGATGTCGTCATATCCCAGGACACGTTTGCCGACCTTACTGCGCGTGTCTCGGCGTCGATACGTATCTCACCCGACGTTTCTGTGAGACGGTATGGTCGTATGACGAGGGGTGTCTTCACACTCTCGTACCATCCGGCCTGTGGCTCGTAGACTGCTCCCGTTGATACGGCAGTCTCGTCGATCTTGTATCCAGCAATAGAGAGACTACGGATGAACCTCGATGTCATTCCTGTAACCGGCTCGGTAGCTACAGGGCTATTCTTTTTGACGACGAACGTCACGTGGTCACCGCTCCGGTCTTGACGGATGAGAGTGCTGTCCTCGTCTTCGAGGATAGACTTCTGACGTAGTTCGGCGCGATCTTTTCCCTCTACTGTCAGTCGTTCATAGACTATTTCAGTCGTTGCTGGGTGATATTCTTCTACTGTGACGTCCTCTTGAACAGTCTTCAGGTACCATGCACCATCGGGGGTTACGGTGCCTTCGAATGCCCGTTGTACTGCTCCGTCAACGACGAGGCTTCCCGTTGCACTGTACCCCTCTGTAGTGTTAACAGTAAACCGCTCATCAGGAGGAGTTGCCGCGTGTGGTTCCGAGGTAGCAAACGGGTACACCGTAGAGAGGACGAGTCCAGAGCAGACAATTAACAGTATTCCAATCAGGGTACCAGCAGTACGGGTAGACATTGCTTTTTATTTACGTAGATAGGTCAGTACTATAGAACCACTAGATATCAGAGTCCAGTATCCAGTTTCCAGCGTCGGTATTCGAAATCACCGAGGTGTGGAAATTGATTAAGAACTCTTCCAACTAACTGTGTGAAAACTGCGCGCTGAGTTCACCTATGGAAATTCTGCTGGCTCAACTAACCACCGCTGGCGATAAAGTTGTTCGCACGATCTCACGTCTCTCGCTCTTCAACGGCGCGAAACCACTAGGCTGCGTGGTGATTGAGACCTCCACAACCGGTAGGCGGTCGGAACGAGTTCCGCTATAGCTGTCGCTCACGCTGGCTCCACCCGGCCACTGAGGGACGCCGGTCCGGCGTCCCTCAGGTTCCCTTTCTCAGGCGCTCACCCCCGGTGGGTCGTAGACTTCCTCCCGGTCAAGCATGTGGTAAATCGATACCAGTAGCTTCCGCGCGGTTGCCACGATTGCTTTCTTGGAACTCTTGCGACTTGCCAAGCGGTCGTAGAACCGACGCAAGTACTCGTCGTTACAGGTGTGAACTGCGACGTACGTACACTGGACGAGGATCCATCGTACCCGTCCTGATCCTCGTTTCGAGATGCCACCCTCGAACCGCGAGTCGCCAGACTCGCGGATCACCGGGTTCAATCCCACGTAACTCACGACTTGTTTGTCCTCGTCGAACCGCTCGATCTCGCCGAGTTCAGCGTAGATCGTCAACGCTGAGTAGTAGCTGACACCAGGAATCGTCATCAGCAGCTGGGTCTCCTTCAGAGACCCAGCGCGTTCCTCGATCTCCATTTCGAGCGACTCGATTTCAGCGGTGAGCGTCTCGATTATCGTCGCGTAGGAGTCTAACAACGAGTTCCACGGTGCCGGGAGCGAGAGTTCCCGCAGGAACTCTCGCCCCTCTACACTCAGCGGTTTCACGTCTTCAGTGATGCCGTGCTCAGAAAGCAACCCGTGAACTTTGTTCGCGTAGCTGGTTCGGTTTTCGACCAACTTCTGTCGCCCGCGCACGAGTGCGCGGGCTTTCCGAACCTCATCGGTAGGGACGTAACTCTCGGGGATGGAGTTGAGCCGAACCATCCGCGCGAGCTGTTTCGCATCAACGCGGTCGGTTTTCTTGTCTGAGTGAGCGATGAGCTTCAGTTTGCCAGGGTTGGCGACAACCACGTCCAAGTACTCTGAAAGAGTATCATGGACGTGGTAGTAATTGCTGGTTGCCTCGATCGCTGCTGTGGCTCCAGCGTAGCGCTGGGCGAGGTCGTCGAGGTTCGCGTTTTTGACGCGAACCTCTTCGACAAGCTCACCAGCCTGATCGATTACTGCCACTTGCGCGTACCGCTTGTGTAAGTCGATTCCGAGGTACATGGTTTGTTCCTCCGGGATGGGACGCCGGTGCGTGAACAGAAATTCACCTATGCGGGCTTTCCCGGATGCCGCCGAGCGGCATCCGGGCTGTCTCGCCCAAGTCTCGGCTTCCTGCGCACTCGGACCAGTCAGCACGACGTGCTCTCGGGCACGGAACTCAGCTCGGTCTCTTGCGCCCCATACTTTGTTCACGCGCTCTATGGGTAGCAGAATTTCCATCGAGTCAGCACGCCCGCTGAAACCTATCATCGACAAAGGGTTTCAACAGAGCCGCTTGGATAATATTCTTCCTGAGTTTTGGCGTAGATGTCGCTGCAGCACCTCAATCCAGCAGACTTCATCGATCCTTCGACTTGAGGTTGCGAGGTCAATTTCGTTGCTTCAAAAAGCACAAAATTCGCTGCAGACTCTGTGTAGCGATATACAGTTTATTCCCTGTGGGCATATTCTCACCCATCTAGTCGTGGGTTTAGCAGACTGTCCCGGTCTGACCAACCCACAAAACTATAAGAAAACCAAGTGAAACGCTGAGTGTTCAAAGAATGCCACACTCAAAAACACCACCAAACACAGCGAGTGGGCTACTACCTCGGAATCTTCGCTCTGAAAGGAGACTATCGCAATGAGTGGGTCAAAAAGAGAACCGAAACTCACGCCCTCGTTCGACGACGTTCGATGGACGACCTGCTCACTCGAGGACTTCACCGAGTTGTACTGGGACGAGATCGCGCCCTGTCTCGAAGCAGAAGACATCGATTCGACGAGCGAAAAGCCGACCCATCAGTGGTTTCGAGACCACGATGCCCGGGCATACCTCGCCGCACTACGACGCCAACACGACCGCTCCTTTGGCGAGTTCTGGACTGAGGATCTTGGACTCGGCGACGACAAGGGCTACACGTGGGCCACTACAGACGAACAAACGATCGACGCCCTCGAACGGTTTCTCGACCGCCGACAATCGCGGTACAGCCTCGCGACGTCGTCTGTGGAGACACTGCGAACACGGCTGAACCTGTACGTCCGTGCCTACCGAGAAGCGAACGAGACGGACGACCTCCTCACGCCAATCCAACGCGATGGAGACGCTCCGGCCTACGAAGCCGTCGACGCGTGCTATGCAGCGTTCGACTGGTTAAACGAAGACGCAGACCGTTCCTACAGCGCTCAGACTCTCCAACGCGTCCGGCGTATCGTCGACGCCTGGTATCAACACTTGGTTGGACGGCGCGTCGCCGCGATGAACCCAGCGGGCGGTCTCTACGATGAGTTCAAATGGGAACTCGACGAGTCGTCGACGCCAGCACTCTCCGCAGACCACATTCGGAAGTTGATGCAGGCAACGACGACACCGCGGGAGCAGCTGTTGGTGGTCGCACTCGCTGGGTGGGGACTCCGCGCAAGCGAGGTTGCAGCGCTCCACGTCTCGCAGTTCAATCGTGACGTTGCCGCCGACGACGTCCCCTACATCGCCTTCGAGAACCGAAAGAACGGTCCCGGAGAGGTGTCGGTGCTGTTCGGACTGGACGTCCTCGACGCACGAATCGACGAGCTAGCAGGAGACGAGACGTGGACAGGGTACGTCTTCCCGTCGCCACAGGGCGAAACGCCGCACGTGACGCGAGACACTATCCGAAACTGGTTCCAAACACTCGCTGCTGAAGCCGATCTTCCCGAACGCATCGATAGCGAGCGTCCGAGTCCACAGCTGTGTCGTCGCTTCTGGTACGACACGTACACGGCAGTCCTCGAAGGCGTGCTCGAAGGCGTCGAAGAAATCGCCGCAGAGCAAGGCAGTAGCGACCCGCAAGTCGTGATGCAGAACTATCTCTCTGACTCGCGGTCGAGACGGGTGCGTCGAGAGTTCATGCGCGAACAGTTGACCGAGGCGTTCGAGATTTGAGTCCCCTCTGACAGGCGATGACCACGCCTTTTGACTTTCTCAGAGAGAGACAAGCCGTGTATTCGAAATGTGTAGGAAATAACGGATGCACGTATACAGAACGGAGGCTATAGGAATGGCTAACAGTATCTCTATAGACAAACCAATAGGAAGATCAATAGTTGGTTTCTTCACGGTGTTAAATCCGTCAAGTAGTTCATAACTTGAAGTTAGCCGTGACTTGTTCACCTCGTTGTTCTCACCATTATTCAAGCGATATCCGGACAACGAACTCCGATGTTGAGTACGGTCCAAATTCGTCAGGGATTCGAAGAACGGCGTTCCAAAACGTATCAAAAGGGTGGTCCCTAGCTAGGAACTATAGGTTTCCAAATAGAAAATCCTGTAGAAATTGCTATAGACGCGAGTGGGTCCACAGTAAGACGGCGTTCCAAAACGTATCAAAATCAGCGGGATCGGCAGTAGCAGTAGCCACGTGAGGGACACGAAAGTTCCCTATAGGAATTGCTATAGTAAATCCAATATGCTTCTATTCACCGTTAGATAGTGAGTTAGCACCCATATAGAGGTAGCTATAGGAAAATCTATAGCCCTTTTGTCGCCTGCTTTCGGGCCGCTTCCCGGATCGCTTCGAACTCGTCAGGGGCTGCTTCCTGAAAACCAAGACGTAGTGCGAACCGCAAAATATCGCTCCGATCAACCTCTCCTTCATCAAGACCAAGCTGGCGTTGAAGTGCGTGGCCAACATCGTCCATCCGTTCTGGATTCGACTCTAGGGCACGAATAAAGGCAGCCAGGTGGCCGTCCCAGACGCTAATCGTTTTCTGCTGTTCACCGGCGTCGATAGCTTCCAATTCGGTGAGGATATCCTCAGCGAGGCCGTGCTGTTCTTCCTTGGCAGCCGCTGAGTCGATCCGATCTCCATGCGACGTCTGTTCGCGTAGGGCAGCAAGCTCATCATCCTCAGACACGCCGACCACCACCTAAGCGGGTAAGAAGGGTCTCTGCAGCGTCTAGATATGCTTCCCGTGCACTCTGGGCTGTCGTCGATGGTTCCTCAAGAGCAAATGCTGTCATCCCGCGTTGAGCAGCGTTGCGAATGTCTTGTGAATACGGAACGTAGTCTGGAGCTATCGCGTCGGGATATTCAGTCTGGAACGCAGCAAGGTACTCTTCGGCGAGGTTCGTTCGGGTGTCAACCTTGTTCGGGAGTACCAATGCCAAGTCGATATCGACGGCGAAATTGTCGGCGATTTTCGCCAAATCACGTCGTAGTGCATCGGCCTGCTCGGCCTCGAATGGGCCCATTTCGACAGGCGTTATGACGTATCGTGTGGCCCAGAGACCGTTATACGAAACGTTGTTCGTCATTCCGGGGAGGTCAACGAGGACGACGTCGTACCCAAGTGGATCAACATACTCGTCGAGAAATTGCTCCAAGCGGCTATATCGTTCACGTGCGTCGTCAATGTTACCGAGTTCAGAATCTAGAGTGTCGAGACCTGGGTGAGCCGGAATGAGATCAGGACCTTCATCGGTCGCGACGACGAGGTCTGCGACTGCGTCATCACCAAGTTTCTCGGCGATTGTCCCCCATGCGTCGTCAAAGACTGTGCTAATGTTCGGCCACGCTTCATCGGTTTCGATGCGTTCTCGGTACTCACTCCAGACCCCGAAGTGTTTTGCTAGGTCACCTTGCTTTCCTGCGAGATCGACAAGGAGCACTTGGTGATCTAGCTCACTGAGCGCGACGCCAAGATGCGCAACAGTCGTGGTTTTTCCTGTGCCACCTTTGTCGAGAAATGCGGCGGCGCGAAGTGTATCGCTCACTGAAATTCACCTATAGCGTTTCCTATAGTGGGTGCTGTAGTCTTAAATCTACGTCAGACACGCACAATATCTCAGATATAGGAATATCTATAGGCAGACGTACAGCACAACTCTCCACCACCACTCAACGAGATTTATGCCGCGAGTCAGACACACCGAAGAGAAATCTCATGCAGAGCTCGGTGATACTTCCCCACATTAGTCACGGGTCCTCGCTCTCCTCCCATGCAGGACGTGGGGTTGGTGAGGGGAGCTCCGAGACGGCGGTTCGGAGTTCCTTCTCTGTAGTCCAGGGGAGACATCGGCTGTGCAGTTCGAACTTCCGGAACTTGTTGAGATGGACCCAGCTGTACGTCGCTGGCGCGTTGCCCTCGCTCTCTCGCTCGTCGACTACATCCCAGACCTCCTGTTCGGTAATGTCAATGTCGGCACCCTGCGCACGTTCGACGAGCGACGTAATCTCCGTATGTGTCTCGTCGTCCCTCAATTCATCGGTGAACGCGATCTCGACGGCAGCCTGAATGACGTGCTGTTTCGACACGAGATTCGTATCGGAGACCCATGTGTAATCGCGCGGGAACACGTATGACTTCTCGAAGTAGGGCGCGTCGTCGATCTCGCCCAGTTCTGGTGCCTCACCGCCACTCTCCTTTTCGAAGACACCAACAATGTAATCTGAATAGGTCGCGAGCAAGGAGAACATGATATCGAACGTGTTGAGCCGATCCGTTGGAAGCTCCACGAGATCGCCCATGATGAAGGGGTAAGCACCAAGCTGCTTCGTGAGTTCATTCTGCACGGCACGGAGACGACGAATGTACGGGTCACGGTAACTGCCGAGAATGAAGTAGGAGGTCCGCTGGCTCCAAAGGTAGGGGAGTTCACGCTGGGCGAATCGCCAGATGTCCCGTTTCTCTGCGGGCTCGAGTTCGAGGCCGCCGACAGCCTCGTGAACGTGCTCCATGATGGCCGCCGCATCAGGCGGTGGACTGGGGTCACTCATCAATAGCTTGTTCTAACCAACACACCATATTCCTTCTGAACCAAATTGGTTTTTAGAGGAAAAACCAACTCGGATAATCCGAACCGTTATAGCGACGCTTACCGTAGCAGCACATATGAGTGAGAGCGATACCGGGGCTGCCGATGCAGGGCCGTTCGCAGAGCAGCAGCGGCTCTTCAAACTCCTCTCGCAGGATACGCGCCACCTCATCATCCAAGAGTTGCTTGGACATCCTACTCACCTCATGTCTCTTGCCGAACTCGAGTACATGGTCGGCAAGAGCCAGGCGGCGATTAAAGATCAACTAGAGACGCTAATCGAGGCAGGATTGCTGGCGCAGTACACGTACGAGCCAAGTCAAGAGAAACGAGATCTCCCATCGAAATTCTACGGATTTACTGAACACGGAGTGGAAATTCTTTATGACTACAAGTACCTCCGTGGACTCCCAATTGCTCGTGCCCTGTACGAGAACACCCGCAAGACGGAGAAAATCGCGCGTCACGAAGCGGCGCCGCGTCCGGAACTCCCAGCGGCGGTAAAAGATGCCCTTACATTCGATGAACCGGATCTTGAACCGGACAATCCAAGTGCGGATCAATAATCGGTAACTGCCACAAAAGTGAGCCGATAGCTGAAGTTGAGTGAGAGAGGCATCAAGAGAGTTGTGCGATCACGTTACGGTTAACGCTGAGTCACAACCCCCAATTGGATTTTCTATAGGATAACCTAATAGAGAACATATAGGAAATGAATCCACGTTAGATGCAAAAGCTCACTCGGTAACGGGGCCGCGATAGTCCCAATTCAAGCTATCTCCCTTCCGTCGAACGACGTACTTGTAGGGACCATGCAGCTGACCACTTTGACATTTGCAGTTGTCCTTCCCGCAGCTGACCTTCTTGATCACGACGGTCCCATCGCTTGATTCTTCGACGGCCTGAATAGACTCACCGTCGTCGACGTCAATTTCCTCAGCAACGACGTCCTGACGATACGCCAGCAAGTCGTCAATCCATTCCTGCAGCACGTGTAGGTTCTCGTCGTTTTGTTTTGGGATACCATCGGTAAGGTACTGCGGGAGTGAATCGGGGGCAGGTGGTTGAGTTGCCATGGTCTTACCAAACAAGCAGGTACATCAAGATTAAATGTTTGGTAAGACACGGTGAGAAGACCAATGGACGAGAGAATACGAATGAATCTGTCGAAGAGAAACCCCTCCACCATTTCCGGAGAAAACGCGGGTATAATCGTCCATAGCTACTGAATACACAGGAATTTGATTGCATCGGAGATTGTGGTTCTCGTCCCAATACACCCTCCACTGTTTCCGAAGCTTTCCAAGGGGCAAATTGACGTGGTCGGAGGAGAGAGCTGGACGGGCCGGATAGGCTGATATACAGAGGACGAAGATGGGGTGACAAGCACGATGTGCGTTACGGACAAAGAAAACGATGAATCGAAGGGCAACCCTCCACCGTTTCCGGAGCTATCGTTGGGTGGAGATCACGGAGACCCTCACTCCACCGTTTCCGGAGCTTTTCCCTCACGAAGGAGGGAAGGTATGAGAGAGCAGGTATGATTTTCCGGGAATTGAGAGAAAGCTCGTCTATTCTGCCCTCTCACCCTAAACTTGATTCCTATCCATCATATTTATCTCTCGCTATTGCGGTTACTGTTTCTCCGTTACTATCTTAATTCTTTTGTTTATGGAAAACTCATATTTGGAGAGTGGGGAAGGTGTTTGTAGGATAGCTTCGGAAACGGTGGAGTGAGAGGGTTATATAAAGAACCGGTGCTTCGGAAACGGTGGTCGGTGCTTAGTTTATATATCTCCGAGCTTCGGACGCTTGGGAAACTAAGGAAGCGGTGGTTTTATCATAGCATGGCGTGAGTTCGTTTCCCATGGGGATGTTTCAACGGGATCGCCAAGTATTCGCGGACGCCGAGCCGCTTGACGACTCGTATGAACCCGAGGATATTCGTGAGCGAGATGAGGAACTCAAGAAGTACCAGCGTGCATTACAGCCGATAATCGATAACCGACCAACGTCGAACATTTTCTTATACGGCAAAACAGGAACGGGGAAGACTGTCGCGACGAAATTTATGCTGTCGCATCTGGAGAACGACGCTGCTGAATACGACGATGTCCAGCTCTCGACCGTCTGGGTCAGCTGCGAGAATCTCTCGTCATCCTACCAGGTTGCTGTCGCGCTCGTTAACGAACTCCGCGTGAACCAGGACAAAGATCGAATCAGTACGACAGGCTACTCACAGCAACGAGTATTCGATCTTCTGTACGAGGAACTTGATGCACTAGGTGGAACTGTGATCGTTGTCCTCGACGAGATTGACAATATCGGTCATTCGGATGAAATCCTCTACGGACTCCCACGAGCGCGTTCAAACGGCTACGTCAAGGACGTCAGACCAGTTATTATCGGCATCAGCAACGACTTCCAGTTCAGAGATAACCTCTCCCCGAAAGTCAAGGATACATTAGCCGAGAAGGAGATTCTGTACCCACCATACGACGCAAATCAGCTCCGGCCCATTCTGCAACCACGTGCCGAGAAGGCGTTCTATGACGGCGTTCTCAGCGACGATGTCGTCCCGTTGTGCGCCGCATTCGCCGCCCAAGATACAGGATCAGCTCGACAGGCGATCCGGTTGCTTCGAGAGGCCGGCGAACTCGCTCAAGCCGAAGACGTCGACACTGTGACTGGAGATCACGTCCGTGATGCGCAAGAGGAACTTGAAAAGAACCAGCTCTACGAGGGAATGCAGGAACTCACTACTCAAGGCCACGCTGTGCTCTGTGCACTAGCCTACCATCATGCACTTGACGAGATTCCGGTCCGCTCACGCGATTTCTACAAACGGTATGCGAAAATCTGTGACCGTCTCGACGCTGATAGTGTAAGTGAACGCCGTGTCCGTGACCATCTCTCCGATATGAATATGCTCGGTCTCATCAACGTCTATGAGCGGAACGAGGGACTCTCAGCTGGCCGCTACCACGAGTACGAGCTGGATGTTCCGTTGAAAGCGGTCCTTGATGTCCTTACCTCGACGAACCGCTTCGAAGACGTCGCACGCGTTATTCAGTCGACGGCAAACGATAACAACATCCTCTAGTCCGATATCTCCGACTACTGAGCACCTTCTTGTTGGCTTTGTCGATATCAGTAGAGTAGCTTTTGTGCAACAGAAAGCTCCGGAAACGGTGGAGGGGGCTGTCAACGATACTCTTCACGAGTTCTGTGATTGTTTTCTGACGGAATATCTACACTTCCAAACTGTAGGAATACCCCTTAGCCTCCATATTGTTGATCCGATTAACTCGACGTTTTATGCTCATCTGCACCGAGGATTAGCCCTCAAGCAACGCAATGATCTCTGTCGACGTTCGACTGATTCGTCCGAGTCGCTCACGAACCACGTCCGCATCGTCTGATTCCCACAAGGCGAGGTAGAACGCCGACCTACTCGTATCGAGTCCGCAGTACCGCCCGACGATGTACGCTACTGCTTCGGCTTCGACCTCGCGTTTTGCCCGCTCGGTGTCGTCGTCGACGTCGAAATGCAACAGCGCGTGCGCGTACTCGTGAACCAGCGTCCGTGCAAGGTCGGCTTCGTTCGCTCGGTCCTTGACCTCGACGAGTGGCTGAACGTTGATGAGGCTCAATCGCTGGCAGATACCGCGTGCACTCCCGTGAGACCACTCCTCTTCGGGGACAATTCGGACCGTCACACCAAGTTCATCAGCCGCGTCGGTCAGTTCCCCCACGAGATTGCCAGCGTCACCTGTCGCCGCCGTCTTGAGGTCGGGGAGTGGTTCGCCGTCGGTCTGCGAGATGTCGAAGACGGGAGCGGGTCTGAACCCGACGAGCCCTCTCGACCACTCCTCGGGTGGTGTTGCGTCGTACTCACAGTCGGTGTTGGCGTGGTAGCTCGGTGAGTTCGCACACTCGGGACACTGATTGGTGATGATGGGTGCCCAGATCCAGATGGCCTGTTCGCCTTCCTCGACGTGGCGGTCGAACTCGTCTTGCCACGTTCGATACCCAGCGACGCGACTGGCTTCGGGACACTGCTGTTTGATGAGGAGTGTGTTCCGGTAGGAGTAATCGTGGAACTGCCGTTGGACGTCAAGCCACTCCTGAAACTCTGCACTCGCTTGTGCGTCGTCGACGGATTCGACAAGGTCGTCGATCCACTGCTCGATGGTACTGTGCATCTCGTCACGTCGGGTGTCGGAATCGTCGAACGACACCGCTGTGTTGTCACTCGTCGCCATGAATTTCTCGCGAGCACTCCAGTTTGGAATGCCCCGCACCCTTCGGGGGCAGAAAAACTCTCCCGAGCGAATGGGACTGGTCAGTGATGACCCAAGCAGAACCTCATCTGGGCAGCCGGCTACAACGCGATTGTGCTTCTGCTGGCGATAGCCGGTGTCATCACACCCCTACTTGCCGCTGTCATGATAGCAATCTGTAATTTCATTGTTGTCTTCAACTCTAAACGCCGACTACTCTCTGGAATAGACCTCAGTGGTTGAAACTAACTGCGACACGTATAAACTGCTTGGAGCATCGGAACATTCAGATTGACATCCTCCAATTAGAAGAGTATGATCCCATTCTTTCTTAATTGTTTAAGAATTAAATTTAATAACCACTATCTGTTCTCGAGGATGTCATCAGAAATCGGAGAACTCTGGTGATGGGACTTTAATGTGAGCTCTCGATAATCACGCACCAGCAAGCGGCTGGTCTCTATTTGATCAACTTCCCATATTTGCACACACGGCTATTGGTGTATCTCTCCCCGACCTGATGAAAAACGGGTGAGTGCGGTTCCCGCTAAGCGTACCGCACGCAGACGCTGCCCGCCGTACTGTAGCCTGTGTTTACCTCGTATCTCGCCTAAAAGCTAACAGGCAAATGTAGTCTGGTACTGCATTGATTCCATATGATGAATATGACTACTCAGTCAGGATGCAAAACTTGCTTCTAAGTCCTCTAAAGCTCGTTATTAGCTTCTGCTTGTTTCTATGAACTGGTTGTACTAATCAACCAGTTAGTTTATGGCTGGTCAATGCAGATACACGAGCATGGATAAGTCAGTCTCCCCCGCACGGACGGACTTCAGTAACACAGAGATGGCTCTGATTGGGAACCTGATATTTGCGGGCCTGTTGGTGTTAGCGTTGCCACTACTGCCATTCATCATTCTACTCTGGCTGTACGAAAAATTCACAGCCTCATCGGCGAGACGCGTCACCCGCGATCAGTAGTCCGTTGTCGACTCACAGCGACCAATTCACGAGAGACAATAGTTATACACCTAACGGTATAGTTAGTGAATAGTGACCGATTCGCCGAGCCGCTTCCTCTCCGATGCTGAAAAAGAGATAATGCAAGCAACATTCCGAGCCCTCCGAGACGGAGGCTACGCAAATCTCACGATACAACGAATTGCTGACGAATATGGGAAGTCAACGGCAGCCGTACACTACCACTACGATACGAAAGACGAACTCTTAATGACCTTCCTCGACTATCTTGTCGACCTTTATACGGCCGAAATCAATCAAATCAAGACTACAGATCCGCTTCGCCGTCTTGAAATCTTACTCGATAAACTCCTTGTCGACCCGCAAGAGTATCCATATTTACAGAGCGCACTCTTAGAGATGCGAAGTCAAACACCACATAAAGAAGCATTCAGAGAGCGTTTCGAACGGAACGACGAGTACATTCAGTACACGCTCAAAGCGGTCATCAACCACGGCATTGACGAGGGAATTTTTAGAGATATCGATACCTCGGATGTTACTGATTCGTTAATGACTATCATTGAAGGAGGACGAACTCGAAGCGTCGTATTCAATGACACCGAAGAACTCGCTATCGCCCGACGAACAGCAACGAAATATGTACAGAAGGTTGTTGTTGACGAATCATCATAGACGACAGCAAGTTCTCACAAAGTCCGTCCTGAACCCACTCAGACAATTGCTCTGTTGAAGCAACTTGGAGTCGAACGGATCGTGATGCTTACCGGCGACAACGAGCGGATTGCCCGCGCTATTACCGATTAGGTCGTCGTCGACGACTTCCGTGCTGAACTGCTCCCAGAAGACAAGTCGCCGTCGTCGAGGATCTCCAATTGAAGTACGACGGTGTCACAATGGTCGGTGACGGTATCAACGACGCCCCGGCGCTCGTGATGGCGAGGGTAAGCCCGCAATGGGATCGGTTGGGGTCAACACGGCGCCCAAAACGGCGGACATCGCGCTGATGAGCGATGACCTCGCGAAACTCCCCATCTCTACGAACTCGCGGACGATGCGAACAGCGTCATCCGACAGAACATCGTGGCCAGTCTCATCGTCAAGGCTGGACTCGCTGTCGCCGTCCCGTTCAACCTCGTCCCAATCTGGCTGGCCGTCTTGGTAGGCGACACAGGCATGACTATCGGTGTCACTGGCAACGCGATGTAACTCTCTCGAATTGAGCCACGACGCGAGGAAGAAGTCTCGGGGAAGAAGCCCAAGGCAGTTTGTCTTGACTATTACAGAGTGTGGTTGCTCAGGCGTGACGAATCTCTACTGGAGGAGCTCTGACCGAGATGTGCGCTCAAGACTAGCCAACTCTCCGAACGAGATCAACATCATGCTTCTGAGCACAACACGAACATTGTGCGATGCTGTCTAGCTTTGGATCTGTTCTGGTTCTCCCGTGGAATTGGCGCCTGTCTCCGTCTCGGAGGTGGGTGTCCCACGTTGAGAGCATCCGTCAGCTTAGCCCACGGGGCAGCCACTCCCTTCAGGAGTGAGTAGCATCCGACGTCCGAGCCTGGACCAGTCGGTCTACGTTGTAAAAGAGGACACCAACCGAGAGGAGCGTCGTCGCGAGATACACAACTAACTGTGGTGGTCCGGACGCTGCACTACCGAGTGCCGAACCCGCGAACCCAACGACGACCAGCTCTACCCACGTGACGAACGCTCGAGAAGCAAGCATCGTCCGGCGTGACTGACGCCCCGAGTCCGTGTCGAACTCTTGGGTCGTGTCTGGTGCCGTCTGCTCTGTGGTGTTCTCACCCATCAGTATACCTCCGAGGGGTCAGCGGGGCCACTAAACGCCGAGTAGAGGACGATGAAATAGATTGTTATCAACGGGAGTAGTAACGCCGCACCCACCGACATTAGGTTCAGTGGGAGCGTCGAGACAATTGCGCTGCGGACGGTCAGTCCCGATACCGAGTCGATTGCGGGATACAACAACAGTGCGACGACTACGGTCAACCCGTAGGTTAACCCAGCGCTCGCAGCCAGAGCGAACAAATCACGCCCTTGGCGGAGCGCGAACACGTAGCCGCCAGCCAAGAGCACGGACGCGACCACAAGTGCGAGGATGGCCGGCGACAGGATTGCCGCTTGCAGGCCGCTTAGTGCGAGAGCGACGATCGTGGCGACAATGGCGAGTAGGTACGCCACGACGGCGCGCTCACCGTACGACTGCAGGTCCTCACGGAGCGTCCCGCGGGTCTTCACACGTAGGAAGGCTGTTCCGGAGACGACCGTAAGCGCGACGGTTGTCAGGCCGACGAGGATGCCGACGAGCGTGAACGACTGCGGCGTTCCGGCAACCCAGTTGCCGACGAACGCGCCGAGGAGAAACGGCGCGAGGATGCTGCCGGCGACGAACGATCGTCCCCACCAGCGCTGCCACTGCTCATCGGGGCGCTGTTCGTACATCTCCGGAGCAAGCCCCCGAAGAATCAGCGCGCCAAGAATCCCGAACATCAGCAGGTAGTGCCGACTGAAGAGGTTGGCGTATACTGCCGGGAAAGCGGCGAATAGTGCCCCACCGAAGACGACGAGCCACACCTCGTTGCCGTCCCAAAACGGCCCGATGGCCGCGAGAATCGTTTCTCGCTCCTCGTCGTCCTCGCGGGTGGCAAACAGGACGCCAGCCCCGAAGTCGAAACCATCGAGGAACAGGAACGTCCCCAGCATGGCGAATATGAGGCCGAACCACAGTTCGGGGAGTGGGAGACCAAACAGCGGGCCATCAGCGAGCCCTGCGAGGTCAGTCATTGCTTACGACCCCCGCTGATCTATCCTGCCTGTCGCCGGTCTGTTGTCGTTTCGGGTGGTCACGGAGGTCGTCGCGACCGGGCGGGCCGGCGCGGATAATCCGTGTAATGACGTAGGTATACAGACCGAGTAGTGTAGTGTAGACGAGGACGAACCCAGCGAGGGTAATCGTTGCCTCGGTACCAGTGAGCCCCGGTGAGACTCCTTCGTGAGTTTTCATGACACCCTGGATGACCCACGGCTGACGGCCCACCTCGGTGACAATCCAGCCGACTTCGACTGCAACGATTCCGAGCAGACTCGATCCCATCAACGCTTTATGCAGCAGGTCGTCTTCGAAGAGGTCGCCCGTCAGCCAGCGGTAACCGCCCCAGAACGCAAGTAGGATGAACCAAAATCCCAACCCGACCATCACCCGGAACGCCCAGAAGACGATTGCGACGGGTGGGGCCTCCGTGTCGAACTCGTTCAAGCCGGTGATCTCGGCGTTCGGATCTCCCCCGCTTGCAAGCCACGACGCCCCACCGGGAATTCCGAGGCCGAACAGCTCTTTTGCACGCGGGTCAGTGATATCGCTGAGGTCTGTCGGGACTGCAACCAGATACTCGGGGACGTATGACTCAGTCTCCCAGACGGCCTCCATTGCAGCGAACTTCTGGGGCTGGGTCTCATAGACGTGCCGGGCATAGAGGTCACCGTGGACGACCTGTAGCGGCGCAGTAATCAACAGAGCAACGAGTGCAATCTTCAGTGTTGTCTCCCAAAATGAGATGTTGTTGACCGGGTAACCCCAGACGTGGTGCCGAAAGACGTAGTATGCCGCCACGCCGGCCATGAACAGAGCGACCGACTCAACGGCAGCGTTCTGCATGTGGATGAACATGAATCCGAACCGCGGGTTGAGGTACGCTGCGATGGGATCGACGAGGTGGACAATCGTCTGGCCGTTCTCAGTCACCAGTTTGTATCCGCGTGGCACTTGCATCCACGAGTTGGCGATGAGGATCCACACCGCTGACAGCCACGTCCCGGCACCGACCGCCAGCGCAGAAATCATGTACAATGTGTCGGAAACCCGTTCGCGACCAAAGACGAATATACCAAGGAAGGTGGCTTCCAGCATGAACGCCATCATCCCTTCGACGGCTAACGGTCCCCCAAATAGTTCACCTGCGGTCGTCGAGAACGCCGCGAAGTTTGTCCCGAACTCGAACTCTAAGACGATTCCAGTGACCGTGCCGACGACGAAGGAGACTGCGAAAATCTTCGTCCAAAACCGTCTGAGTTGTTCGTACACCGGTCTCCCGGTCCGAATGTCCTTCCACGTGAAGTAGATCAGGAAGGGTGCAAGCCCCATACTCATCACTGGGAAGATAATGTGAACTATCGTCGTGAGTGCGAACTGCAACCGACTCGCGATAACTGGATCAACCATTGAGTGCACCACCTCGTCGGTGGATGTACGTATCACACCGTAGAGCGGTGTCTCTCAGGTGGCGCAGGTCAGTGCTTAATCCAATATCAGACCAAGTCAGTCCGCTTGGAGGCCGTGTGCTGACGCGCTGTTTTGGCATCAATAGACGTTATCTGGGGAAGTTTGTCAATCAGCGGCGGATTCCCAAGGCGTGAGAATTCCCCCAAGTTACCTCACGACACCGGACAAATTCCGTGATATGGGAGCAGACTGCGCCGCGTCGGTGAGGTGGTTCGACACGAACGCCAGCCAGTCTCCACTCCACGGCCAAACACATCGCGTTCCTCTTCTGAAATGCCCACTGTATGGATTGCAGTTTCTCCAACGGATAGTCGCCCCTTTTGCATTCTTGGCTCTCTTGACAACCGGTCAACCGCCATACGCAACCGAATAGACAACGAGTTCATAGCACACTAATGACAAAAACTGTAACCGAATCCGACGTTCAGCGGACTGCCGAAGATGAGTCGTCAATGCAGGCGTCTCGTACCTGTCCAGAATGCGACGGGCAGATTGTTCACGATAGTGAACATGGTGAATCGAACTGTGAGAAGTGTGGTTTGGTTGTCGATGAACAACAGGTTGATCGTGGTCCCGAATGGCGAGCGTATGATGCAGCGGAACGCGGTGAGAAAAGTCGGGTTGGGGCTCCAACAACCGCCTTAATACATGACAAGGGGCTGAGCACGACGATCAGCTGGAAGAACAAAGACGGGTATGGAAACACGATACCTACCCGTAAGAGAGCGCGGATAGAGCGACTACGTACGTGGGACGAGCGGTTCCGGACGAAGGATGCTCACGAGCGGAATCTCAAGCAGGCACTCACCGAAATTAGTCGAATGGCATCCGCGCTCGGTTTGTCTACGCCTCCCCGCGAAACAGCCGGTGTCCTGTACCGGCGGGCGGTCAAACAGGATTTACTTCTTGGGCGCTCGATCGAGGGGATGGCTACAGCATGCTTGTATGCAGCTGCTCGACAACATGGTACGCCGAGAACGCTCTCATCAGTCTCAGAGGTGAGCCGGGTACGTCGGCTTCGAATCCAGCGAGCGTACAATTATCTCTCTCGTGAACTCGGGTTACAGATTGAACCAGAACGTCCCTCGAAATACGTTCCTCAATTTGCCTCGAAGCTTGACGTGAGTGAAGAAACAATACGCGAGGCCCACACCTTACTCGAGGTTGCAACGGACAACGGAATTCACAGCGGGAAGAGTCCTGCTGGATTGGCCGCTGCCGCCCTTTATGCTGCGAGCCACCTAACAAATGAAGGGCTGACACAGAACACGGTGAGCGATGCAGCCGACGTGAGTAAAGTGACGATTCGAAAGCGATACCAAGAGTTGCTTGAGGTCTACGGTGCACAGGGGTAAGCTGGTACGTAACCCATGAGGTCACCTCTCTCACCGACAGAAGCTGAAATCCTTTGTGTGCTGGTTGAGCAGTCACCAGTACACGTCACCGAGCTCGCAACAATCACTGACAACCATCCGATAACGACCGCTCGAACCTGTGCTCGCCTGTCCGACCAGTGCCTTCTCACATTTCACGGGCAGGAGGTATTCGGTGTGACTGATGCCGGTCGGCAACGCATCGGTGCTGACTACGAGTTGAGGGAGGATATAGAAGACTAGTATGCCACGACAACGACGTTTATTTCAACTATCTCTGCGAAACTGCACGAGAACTACCGCCAGCGCCTGGTTAGAGGCGGCCACCAGCTTCTCAACGGCCAATCGGGTATGCTTTCATTCAGCGTGGTCAAACTTAGACAATGGTGCGTGAGTCGGCACCGTCGGACTCCCCAACCCTTCAGGTTATCCTGGACGCACTTGACGATCCTAGCTGTCGGGCCATCCTCCGCGAAACATCCGAACCCATGACTGCGAACGAGCTAATCAACCGTTGTGAAATTCCCAAATCAACATTGTACCGGAAACTAGACCTTCTCACAAAAGCTTCGCTGGTCCGTGAGCAGGTTTCAATCAATCCTGGTGGCGGACGGGTTACGTATTACGAACGTGATTTCGACGATGTAACGATTACGATGGATGAAACAGATTCCTTTTCTGTGACCGTCGAACGACCACCGAAGAAAGCTGATGAGCGACTCGCGCATCTTTGGTCGAAGATGGGAGACGAATTATGATCTTGGTCGAGACTGCGATTGTTGTCGTAAAGACAATCATTCTGCTCCTCGGGAGTGGGATCACGTATATTGCCTACAAAGCATATCGCCGAACCGGTGCTCCGTCTCTTCGAGCGCTTGGCGTTGGGTTCGGTACGATTACGCTCGGCGCACTCCTTGCAGGAATCGCAGACCAAGTCCTCTCAGTCTCGCTTGAAGTTGGAGTCCTTATCAACAGCATCCTTGTCGCGATTGGTCTTGCTATCGTGATGTATTCACTCTATCTGGAACGTGAACAGTAGTGGCGAGAGTGTGCTACTAATCATATGCGGTGTCGGGACGACGAGTAGTCTCATGTTGATGGCTGAGAAATTGGAACCATCTACCCACGACTAAACTCGTGACACGAGGCCACGACATGATGCGGCCCTTCAGAATATTGCCGAATTCTGACGATGAATCATCAGGAGTGGCGTCCTCGCAGGTAGCCTAATATATTCTGTTGAATCCGCACAGCAGGCCGCAAAGTTGAGTTCGATTGCTTCAGCCTATCAATTTCAGCAACAACTAGATCACCTCTTCGATGGTCTACAACGACAACCTGTGAACTGGTTTCTGACATTCGCAAGAGCAGCGACGAGCGCTGAGGCAGGATGTCACGAAAGAAAACCTATACACCTGTCCCACAGAGGAATCGTATATGGCTAATTCAGGTCCGTCCACATTCATGCTGGGCATCGTGCTCGGCATCGCACTCGTCGTCCTAGGTATCGGTGCTTACGTGCTCTCTGACTTCGCGAGTATCACCGCGCTCATTCCAGCCTTCTTTGGTGTTCTCCTCGCCATCTTGGGCATAGTAGGACGTCAGCAGCCGAATCGGCAGCGGCTTGCTGCCTACGGAATCGGTCTCCTGGCAGTGATCGGTGTGCTGGGGTCGACGCGTGGGATTCCAGCTATCGTCGCGTTGCTGACCGGCGAATCGATCGACTCAGTCATTGCGGCCGTTTCACAGGGCGCGATGATCGTCGTCTGCCTCGTTCTCCTCGCCGCCGTGATCCAGTTCGTCCGTGATACGCATGCATCGGCGAATTCGTGATCAATCATCTCACCGGTGACATTCTTTTAGAAGCTGCTAATCCATTCCAAGCAGTCCGGCGGAGCTGTGGGGTTGCCTGAGTTAGGCCTGCTGTTACCTCGGGTTCTTTGCGGGCTCTATTCGATTGTCGGTGCCCCGATTGAGGCTGACGACACGTACTGATAAATCGGCTAAGAGAGAACCAGAGATTGTCACAACTCTGAATTGGGTTGCAGAAACCGTCCTGTTTCGATACGCTTCGGACCCTTGAATACCCGTTCGACCAAACAAGATGAGTATGGAGTTTCCAAGCATCGCGGTTGATGAATCTGTCTCGGCCGTCTTCCCTCCCGAACAGTTGCGAAACTTCCTCGAAGACACCGTTGACGTGGCAATCATCGATGCGAGCGTTGACTCTCTTGAACCGTACGACGCTGTCGTCACGATGGCCTATCACGGTCGGTACTTGGAGGAGGTCCGCTGGATACACTCGATTCAGGCGGGTGTGGACCGCTTTCCATTTGACGAGTTACGCAAACACGGGGTAATCCTCACAAACAGCAGTGGCATCCACGGTCCGGCGGTCGGTGAGACTGTCGCGGCATATATGCTGTCGTTCGCACGTCGACTGCTGCCAGCTGTGAAATCGCAGACCCAACGGGAGTGGTCGCCCCCAGCATGGGATGACGCATATACACTGACAGACAAGCGCTGTTGTATCGTCGGGTTAGGGACGCTCGGACGGGGAATCGTGGACCGAGCGTCCGCGCTGGGACTCGACGTCGTCGGTGTCCGTCGCTCGGGTGAGCCGCTCGATGGAGTCCAAACAGTCTACACACCGGACGAACTTCATACCGCTATCCAGGATTCGAAGTTTGTCGTGCTTGCGGTTCCGCTTGTCGACGAGACTCGCCATCTCATATCCACGGAGGAATTCGCCGCGATGCGAGATGACGCAATTTTAATTAACGTCGCACGTGGCCCTGTGGTCGATCAGGAGGCGCTCGTTGATGCCCTCGAAGCTGGGGAACTCGGTGGGGCCGCACTCGACGTTTTCGAGGCAGAACCACTGCCCGAGGAGTCACCACTCTGGGATTACGAGGAGGTTCTCATCACCCCCCATTGCGCGGGGTTCACCGAGGACTACTATCGGAACGTCGCGGATCTTGTCCGAGAGAATCTCGCCCACATTGATGCCGGCGAGAACCTCGTCAACCGAATCGTGTAGGCGGAAATCCCGCAATCGTTCTTTCACAAGTAAGTACCACCATCAGGTTTCGATGCTAGGAAGCCTTCTCTTGGATATTGATGTCTGATTCATTACCATCGCACCAGCAGTAATTCGAAATATGAATCCAATACACCCGAAGTAAGGATAAATACCTACACTTAGAACGTCATACATGAATTTGTTGCTTCCCCTCATCGCGGTCATCGTCTCGGGATCGCTCACAGCAGGGGCCGTCTTGGGACTGGTCTGGACACCGCCGAAGCGGCTTCTAGCGACGATCCTCGCATTCGCTAGTGGAGCGTTCATCACCGCACTCGCGACGGAATTGTTCGTCGAGTCGGTAGAGACGGCGGGCATTGTCCTTCCCGGAGCATCCGTTCTAGTTTAGTGGCGGTTTGAGACGACTTCGGCGAGCGAAACGTGCCGAAACAAGTCGAGATCAAGCTGTGACTCGGGTTGCTGGGGCAGTCGACCAGAGTTCATCTGCACTCTCGTTACTGAGGCGGCGCACTCACCGCTGTGAGTGCGTCGCCGACCCAGAGCTATCGCTAGTCAACGGATCGATCCGCCTATTCCGTCGGGCGAGTTCTAACCGAACTCGCCAGACTCAACCTCCTCACGTAATCTCGAACGATGGGGGTTCGGATCGC
Source organism: Halogranum roseipondis (assembly GCF_059695585.1). NCBI lineage: Archaea > Methanobacteriati > Methanobacteriota > Halobacteria > Halobacteriales > Haloferacaceae > Halogranum > Halogranum roseipondis. The sequence goes on along the minus strand of NZ_JBUEED010000002.1, from coordinate 11,747 downwards.
GTGATGCCCACAGCAACAGCGCATCCAAGTCCGGGAGACCGTACCCCAACTCAACCATCAGATACAGGTGGATAAGGTGGGAGTGGCGTTCAACGACGGTTGAACACCGTCGGCGAGGGAGTCGCGGCGACGACGCCGAGGCGTCGTCGGCGCTTTCACGCTGTCTCGCATCGAGTTTCTGCAGTTCGTCGATGATGACGCGGCTCATCATCAACGAGATTGCAGCCATGATGATCAGCGCCTCGATGATGTAGGTGTCAGTCGTGTTGATCTCGTCGAGACCGAACCGCGATTTGAGTTCCTTGAACAGCAGTTCGACCTCCCAGCGCGCCCGATACAGCTGTGCGATATCGGGCGCGCTGTAGTCATCGACAGGAAGATTCGTCAGGTAGAGGTGGTACTCGCCGCTCTCCTCGTTGAGCATGCCGACGAGTCGGAAGGTCCGGGTCGCGCGGGTGCGCGACCCTCGTTTGCGGTCGAACGAGAGGGTGATACGGACGTCGATTTCCTGTCGCTGCAGGTCGTCGAGGACGTCCTGCAGCGACTGGCCTTCGAGTGGGATACTGTTGCCCCGCCATGTGCGAAGTTCCTCAACGATCTCGAAGTTCGCGTTGGATTTGACGCGAGAGATGAACCAGCCGTCGTTGTTGTCAATGCGGTCGAACAGCCAGAAATCATAGAATCCGAGGTCAAGCAGGACAAGAGCGCCAGCTACCCACTGGCCGGTGGGTAGCTGGCTGCGTTCATGTGTGGTTCCGTCAGTAATCTGGAATCGTGTTGGAAGGCCGGTTGCAAGTGATTCAGTGAGGTGGAGTTTCGCGCCAGCGTGTTCCTCACGAAGGCCGATGTAGACATCTGAGGCGTCTTGGTAGAGTGAGATGAACGTGGCATCAACGATGAGGACGTCTCGAAAGGCTTCGAGACGTCCTCTAAGTGGGTTTCGTCCGGGATCGAGATTCTCGATGGCGTCATCGAGAATCTCTCGAAGGAGCGCAACGAACGCTGGTGAGAACCAGTTACTGAACGACGTGTGGGCGAGTTCGTCGCAGTCAGCCATCTCGACGAAGCGTTCGAGAAACGCCTGGATCGAGCGATCTGATCCAGCGGCGAAGCCGAGTGAAAGCGTGTAGAACAGCGCAACGACGTCGAACTTGCGCTCTCGCTGGACGAGATTCGTTGCGCGAGCGCGCTCGCGCAACTCATCGGAGGGAAACGCTCTTTGAATTCGGTCAACAACGACTGAATCCGGTGGGCTGTATGTCACATCACCCACCGGGTTTCTCTGACAGGTAGTCCCAACGATACAGCGCTGGTCCAGAGCGTTAAACTAGAACGGATGATGTAGCGAGGGACGTCTCTGGTTGTTCGCGCCATAAACGGTTCGCCCCAAAAGCTCAATAATGCGTCCGTTCCTGTCTCGGCTGTTCCACCGAGAATGAACGAGACGTTTTCGTCAAGCTCTCGCCAGATTGGTTCCTTGACGGTCTCTGAACTCGTACATTCTGCCACTTTCGGTTTTACTTGCGTTTGCCACCGTTCGCGCTCGTTCACATCGAGGATGAATTGCACGGACGAAACATTCGGATTCTCGATTGCCGGACGTAACAGGGTATCGAAGAGGTCCTGCGGGATGAACATAAGGAGACAAACGTTGAACCAAATCATCTCCCCATGGGCACTCTCGCAGAAACGACGACTTCGCATTCGGAGGGTTCCCGGCCCGATGAGTTCGAGGTCAGCGGGTTCGAGCGCAGCTCGAATTGCGTCGACAGTCCATTCTGTGTGTGCAATGGACGCGGCCAACTCTTCGGTTTCTGACTCCTGACGGAGATCTCTGAGAAATAGTAGTGCCATCAGTACGAGGGTGATCATGAGCAGAACGCTCTCTTCAACGATGTGCAAGAAGTGAAGAATGAGTGCGAGTACGGCTGCCAGAATGCCAGCGATGGCGTCCCAGTCGACCTGCCTGAGCTGTCGTTTCATGTTGGAACAGTCTCCATTCACTCAGTCAACGGCGAGAGATGTAGAATCTACTACGGTTCTGCCCGCTTTAGACGAGACAATACCGATAGAGTATGAATCTCTCGCCTCAAGTCAGGTTCCAAACACAGCGGCGACCGCTGCGGAGTAGAGTACGGTGCTCACGAGGGCGAAGTCGCATAGACAAGCGTTGGGGAAACTATAGGCTCTGTTCTGGCGTATATGGAGACTACAAGAGTGATGACAGTCGTCCGAATCTCCTACGAAAGTTCCGTCTAGGAATTCACTTCAATTGTGAGGATGAGGCCAGCGAGCGCGACGCGAATACCACTTTGTATCTGTCTGTTGAAGAGTCACTGAGGGACTACCAATGGAAGACTGTACTGTCACATTCGACTCGTTCACTGACCTCAACGCGGAATCGCCCACCCTCATCGAAGGGTTTCCCGGATATGGGCTGGTCGCTGCAATCGCTGTCAACCAGGTTACAAAGCAACTTGGACTCGAGCACCACGGAAATATCGTCTCCGAGGAGTTTCCACCGGTGCTCTCGTATCACGAGGGACGTGCCCGAGATACGGTCAGAGTGTATGGCGACACCACCCCTCCGGTGATGACACTGCAGAGCGACCTCGCATTCCCCCCAACGGCGTACAAGCCGTTGAGTCGGTGTGTCCATGAACAACTAGCCGAGGAGTTCGATCGGGCGATCTTCCTAGCTGGTATACCGGCTCAGCGGGAGGCGGATCTCGGCACTGTCGAGGCCATCGCGACGACGTCGGCACTCGAAACAGAGGTCCAGAATGCGGGCATCGAGTTGGCCGAAGAGGCGGGTCTCGTCGGCGGCATCACCGGAGCTCTCGCAAACGATTGCTACCACAACGATGTCCCAGCCGTTGTATTATTGGTACAGGCAGACCCGTATCTGCCAGATCCTGGGGCTGCCCAATCAGTGATCGAACACGCGCTCGAACCGCTTGTGGAGTTCGACATCGACACGTCCCCACTCGAGGAGCAAGCCACACAGATTCGACAACAGCTACAGCAGATCGCAAGTCAGTATCAACAGCTGGTCGAACAACAGCAGCATCCACAACTCGATTCCTCACAAGTCGGCATGTATCAATAACCTCTTCGACGGCTACAGTCGTGGGGGGTTTCCTCATCTTTCTATAACTTTAGAGCATAAACAAACAATACTATCCGGGACGAAAGTGTATACAGTACAGGTTTACACGGGAGAGATATCAATTCGGCCAAATTGCTTATGATGCATTTGTGAGATATATGAGGCGCTACGTCTCACACAGCCCGTGAAGTGAGTGTGTGGCGTACGGTGATACCATGACAAAAGCGCACGTTTTCGAGAGTAGTGTAGCACTTCAAACAGTTCCTGATACCTTTCAGCCACTGGTCGACGGCTTCCTGTCGGCCGTGCCGTTAGTCGTCGGCGCACTGATTATCCTCTTTATCGGGTGGATTTTCGGTCGGCTCCTCGGCGGCGTGGTCAAGCGTATCGTCCAGCGGCTCCGACCTTCGCAGTACACCGTTGGGACGCCCCTCGAGCGCGACGGTGATCCCGACGCTACTCTCGCCCAATCGCTCGGTGATTTGACTAAGTACATCATTTACCTCTTCACGTTACTCGCCGTACTCGATTACGTTGGGATCGCCGTTCCCGGTGCATTCCTGACCGATATCGGTGGCGGTGCGGTGCAGTTCCTCGTTGCGGTCGCCATTCTCATCGCAGGGGTTGCAATCGGCCGTACCGTCGGCAACCTCGTGACAAACATCGTCAACGGTTTTGGCCTCGACAGCTACATCCGGGGTACACCCGTCGAGACCGCTACTGAGTCGACTCCTCGGATCGGTCGTGCCGCCGGCAAGCTCGCCGAATATCTCATCTACTTCCTCGCGCTTCTCATCGCGCTTGATTACGCTGGTATTGCACTCCCCGGTGCATTCCTGACGGGTGTTGCCGGCGGTGTGGTCCAGATCATCGTGGCAGCCGCCATCCTCGTCGTCGGGATCGCAATCGGGCGTGCCGTCGGCGATCTAGTCACAGGAGCCGTCGCCGGGTTCGGACTCGATGGGTACGTCCATGGCACGCCCTTCGCGAACGTCACTGCCTCGGTTGGCGGAGTCGCCAACGCTGTCGGGAAAACCGTCGAGTACCTCATCTACTTCTTCGCGCTGGTCGCTGCCGTCGACGTATTGGGCTTCCCTGCTCTTTCGGAACCGTTGAGCGCCTTCATTGGGCAGCTCCCGCTGATTATCGGTGGCATCCTCGTGTTACTCGTCGGTCTCTACGTGGCCGACCTGCTCGGTGACATCGTCGCCAGCTTCGACAGAAGCCGAGCAACTGACCTCGTGGGACTCGGCGTGCAGGTGTTCGTCTCCTACGTCGTCATCGTCTTCGCGCTCGACACAGCCGGCTTTGACACGGCTGTCCTTATGAACCTCTTTAACACGGTCATCGTGGCGTTCTTCGGCGCACTTGGCCTCGGGCTCGCCATCGCTATCGGTGTCGGTGTCGGCTGGGGAAGTAAGGATTACGTTGCCAAGAACATCGACGGGTGGATGTCGAGTGCACGTCAACGCACAGAACGATTAACGGAGGAGAATCCCGACGACTCACGACTGTCTGACAACTGACAGCGACTGACCGACTTCTTTTTTGTTGACTGCGACAGCGGGTTGTTTGCACCGGTATCAGAGCAGCCCCGACGACGCTGACAGTTGTTCCCTAATTAGCGAGCGAGCCACCACGAGGAGATAAAGGATAGATACAAACGCCAATGAGGTCCTGTGAGTCACTCTACGCTCTCCTGAGAGATGATCATACGAATTATGAGAACTCGGTAGTACCCCAAAAGACCGATTGAATGAGGAAACGAGGAACTATTACTACCCACAATATTCAAAAAATTGTATAGTCACGATTGTAATTAATTCTTGAAATACTATATGTGATAAAATATATACGTATTAACGATCAATATTGACTGCCTGGATGCAGTGCGGGGACCGGAATGCCACAACCATCCTGTAAGGGGGGATGAAAACCACTCCATCTCATCCAGGAAGGGGGAAAGGCGTCTCCTTCGGTGACGCCTTTGATCGCACTTCCAGTCATCGCTCTTGTGTCGAAGATTGTTGATGGAGAGCAGTCTTGTGATTCTGTGGTGCAGTCGATGAGACGAGAACCGGGTTTTTGCGAGGTCAGCTGTCAACCTCTGTTCTGACTCGGCTGAAGAGATTGCTATCAACAATCTCCTACAGATGAGCGTCCGGTCATACTTTCACATGCAGTTTTTCTCCCCAGATATCAAAGAATAACACAGTTGAAAGTGAGGGAGAAACCGGATGCAACCACTCCAACAGGGATTACCGCTGGACCCTCAGCAGTACGTTCCAGCGCTGGTAAGCGCTGTAACGACAGTTGTATTGTTCGTCGTCGTCTTCACGATTATTTACCTCCTCGGGAAGTACTTCATGACCCGAGCAATCCGAGGAAGCCTCGAACGCCGCCAGTTCGACGAAACGATCGTCAGTCTTGCGGTAAGTACGACTGTTGCGATCACGGCTGTCGTGGCAATCGCACTGGCTGCGACAGTGGCTGGGGCTGGCGTTGTTCTTGCAGCGTTTGCAACCTTAGGTGGGGCACTTGCACTCGCTGTTGGTTTCGCCGCACAGGACCTTATCGCCAACTTCGTCGCTGGTGTATTCATCATTCAAGACGAGCCGTTCACGACCGGTGATTGGATCGAGTGGAATGGAAACAGCGGTGTCGTTCGAGAGGTGCAGCTTCGGGTGACGAAACTCGATACGTTCGACAACCAACTCGTTACTGTCCCGAACAGCGATCTTGCGAATGCAGCAGTGATTAACAACGAAGCAAACGACCGACGGCGAGTTTCGGTTGGCTTTGGAATCGGGTACGAGGATGATATCAAACAAGCACGCGAGGCAATCATCGAGGAAGGGTCGCGTCTTGATGGCGTTCTCTCGACGCCTGTCCCTACGGCACCCGTCACACAACTTGGAGACTCAGCAGTCGTTCTTTCGGGGCGAATTTGGATCGATCCCGAAGAGAGCAGCTACGGAGCAGTTCGTGCACAGTTCGTCGAAGCCGTTAAGGAACGCTTCGACGCCGAAGGACTCGACATGCCGTATCCCAACACCGAACTCTCCGGAAGTGTCGAAGTTGCAAACGTAAGTGAGATTCAGACAGCGACAAGCGACTGAATCTCACCACCCGTATTCAATATTGTTTGCTCTGTTTGAGTATAGAAGCACTACTGAACGGTAGATCCAATCACATCTCTCTATAACGACACTGAACATCAACATAGCAGAAATGGTGAGTTCGGTCGTTGAACAGCACTGTGCCGAGACACAGCGACGATGAGTGATGTGCCCACGAATACAGATTGCGGAACTATCTCATCACCGTGGATAGCACCCGATAGCCACACCATCTAATATTGTTGTATTTTTGCGATACTGGAGAGAGAACGGAAGTAAAGAATGCTAATATAACAACTATTACTGGGTTTCTGGCCGACAAGTGTATGTGTGTGCCATCCTATGATTCAGATGCGGCCCACTACTACACATAGTTGATGCGTAGGATGAACCGCACGTCAGAGGCGCTCACCCATCCCAGCTTGTGGCGGTAATTCCGGAGTTGGCGAGCGACCGGGCACGCAGGACGACGACGAAACCGGTGCCATCGACACGGTGGGGCGTAGTGATTCCATCATCCCCAAATCAAACCTCTGGGACGGGATTTTCACGCTATTAGAGGCTCACAGAGACTTGAGTGACGGTATCATACAGTCGGAGCTATCTCCACCGAGTGTGGGACACCGGTTGCGTAGCCCAACGGCCGATCGGCATTCCCACGGAAACCCCTAACTACAGATACTCGATTCATCGTCCCCGCAAGCTTGATACCCAGCATCCTGTGAGCGAATCAAAAAACTCCGGACAGTCACTCCGTGTCTGTTCCGATCGATGTCAGAAATGCCGTGCTGTGCTCAGCGCGAAAGTCGGTCAGACTGCTCCCGTCAACTGCTGAAGAACTGAATAGTTGGGTTCCAGCACCTGTGCTACCGATTTTGATAACGATACTTCTCTACTGCATTTTTAATTTCGCGTGCTTTCGAGCGAGCGGTGGCTGCTACTGGTGAAATTATAGCAGTTCGATATTTCAACTGTGCCCCCTGTTCCCCGTTTGGGAGTCTCCGGTCAGATAGCTCTGCTAAGTGGTACCCCGACAAACTCGTGAACTCGTAGTACTCGTGGAATTCATGGATCCGAACTCCGTCAACACGCGCAGCAATAACATCACGTGCTTGATCTTTGGGGATTGTGAGATCCAATGTTCTGTACTTCATTACTTTGAGTTGGTGGTTTCCGAACTTGTACTTACATCTTCTTTTCTAGACTATTGCTTGCTCAGCGGACCTTTGCGTGAACGCCCCATCCACACCCCTTTCTAACAGCTGGTTCTGCAGGGTGTCGGTGAAATACACAGACTTGCCACGCTGAACTCATCCGCTATCTGTCGCACGCCGCTTCTGACAGCGTTCGGTGAGGTTAGGGTCTCGAGCCAGTCGAATGCAGAGTCAGTAGGACGAATAAAAATGCTGCAACCGGGAGTGCGTGTCAAAAACGATGCGGGAGAACCACACTCTGGTTACCGACGGGACGGTTGACCGACAACGATTCGGATGCCACCACAGACACGTTCGGTGTGTGTCTCCTTAGTGACTCTGCGGCGTCCGATCGGCGTAAAACAGAGCACCTGGTTGTCTTCTGTTTCGACCCACTCTCTCCCGGTGTCGGTGTTCCAACACTGCGGTGTCCACATTCCGGACTCGAATCGCTCCCAGAGGTCCACATCTCCGTAGTACTGTCCATCACTGCCGCGATAGATCATTCCATCTCCCATGAGTAGAGGTAACGCACTTCTGGACAATAACACTTGTCACTAATTTGATTTATTCGAACAATAGAATGATGGTATAAAATGAATATCAATTGAACCTATATTTGGGTAATTGATACTGTGACGAGTCCGACGTCGGCGACTATCCGGACGGTGTCCCGTCGAAAGCGTCGCTCACGGTGAAGACGATCAACGACAACGACTACGAGTACTGGCAGTGGCGAGATAGCGACAGTATCAAACTCGCGTATCACAGCCCAGCTGACAACGAGTGAGCACGGAGCGTCGGCTCCTCGATGCCCATATTCGAGTCCTCCAAGAAGGGATGGAGGTCGTGAAAATCAAGAACATGCCCCAACCACGTTTCCAATATAAATCACACGCTAATGGAAGAGAGGTGGCGTCACGTGATTGAATTACAAAGCATGCACTCAAATCTGGGCGGAACCAGACACGGTGGTCTAGGATACATCTGTGACCTGACTGCAGACAGTCCGAGACCGTTACTCGAGCAGCCGGCGACAACGGTACCCCCCACCACGTCTGCATAATCACGCATCCGACGATGATACTCGGGACGAGTCCCCCACTCCACTACGTCTGCTTGACAGGGGCGGCAAGCGGCTTGTTCGAGGGGCTAATACACGTCGATGAGGTGTCGAAGCATTCCGCCAAAGGTTAGCTATGTTTTGGTTGTATTCCCGAGGTGGTGGGTGCGGCCGACAGTCACTGTCTCAAGGAACACGAACTATCGTCACCGCCAGAGACAGCCACGAGAGACGCTCATGATAAAGTAGATACGTCAACGAGAGCAGCGACAGCGAACAGATTGATAACGAACAGGCACTCACACCTTCCTGTGCGTCGAAAGACGCACAGACAGCACTCGCGGTTCGTCACGCCCGGCGCTTTTCTCGTCGGTCGTGACACTCCGAACCATCGCCGGCCGCCAGCCACTCCCCTGACGGCCGGCGCTCCGTCTCGACCCATTGCGCTGAGAAACTGTCACTCAGCAAGCTGCACAGCCAGCACGGGAACCTCTGCAGTTCGAACCACCTTTTCAGCAACGCTACCCATGAGATGGCGGTCGATCCCAGACCGCCCGTGAGTCCCAAGCACAATCAGATCGATGCCATGGTCTGTGGCATACGATGTAATCTTCTCGTGAGGATGTCCATAGTCGACCACCTCTGTGGTCGTTGGAACGCCAGCTTGGGTTGCCTGTGCTGCAACGGCCTCAACGAGGGTCTGCCCCTCATCGTCAAATTGTTCCCGAAGCACATCTTCAGGGACCCCACCCGCTGCTGGCGTTGCAGAGAGATCAACCACCGATTGGTCGACGACGTGAAGCACGTGTAACTCTGCGTCATACGTTTTTGCATGTTCGATCGCCTGCTCGACAGCGGTTTCTGTCCCCTCACTGCCATCCGTCGGAAGGAGGATTCGGTCGTACATTGGGGAATTTCGCTATCATGCGGGAAGTGTTCACTGGCCACCTAGCTGAGAAATCGCTTTCGAACAATTGCTCCTCAGTGAATCCCCATCGCTTCGATTTGCTCTTGGTAGCGGTTCCGTATCGTTACTTCAGTCACTTGTGCGACGTCGGCCACTTCCTGTTGTGTCCGCTTCTTGTTACAGAGAAGTCCTGCTGCGTAGAGCGCTGCGGCCGCGAACCCAGTTGGTGATTTTCCGGAAAGGAGTCCTTGCTCAGCCGAGCTGTCGATGATTTCGTTTGCTTTCTGTTCGACTTCTTCAGGCACGTCCAACTCGGAGGCAAATCGCGGCACGAAATCTTTCGGGTCGACAGGCCGCATCTCCAAGCTCAATTCTTGGGCGATATACCGATAGGTTCGAGCGATCTCTTTGTAGGGGACCCGCGAGACGTCGGCTACTTCATCGAGACTGCGTGGAATCCCTTCCTGACGGCAAGCCGCATACAGACAGCCCGTCACGACGCCTTCAATCGAACGCCCACGGATCAAGTCCTCGTTGAGAGCGCGCCGATAGATGACCGAGGCAACTTCACGTGTCGACCGCGGCACGCCGAGTGCCGAAGCCATCCGATCCATCTCCGAGAGCGCGAACTGAAGATTGCGCTCACCAGCATCCTTCGTGCGGACGCGCTCTTGCCACGTCCGCAGCCGACTCATCTGCTCGCGCTTTTTCGAGGAGAGTGAATTCCCGTAGGCGTCTTTGTTCTTCCAGTCAATCGTCGTCGTCAACCCCTTGTCGTGCATCGTCTGGGTAGTTGGCGCCCCAACACGCGATTTCGAGTCGCGCTCGCTGGCGTTAAACGCCCGCCACTCTGGGCCATGATCAATCGCCTGTTCGTCAAGGACGAGCCCACAGTCCTCACACAGCAGTTCGTCACCGTCCTGAATGATTGCCTCCGATTCGCACTCCGGACACGCTTGGGCCGCGGACTGTTGATCAGTCGCTGTCTCCTCTGCTTCGGATGTGGTAGTACGCTGTGGCGAAGAGTTGACCATTGACACTGATTCAATCGCCCGAAACAAAAGGGCTGGGCCGACAGAATTGGCGAGTCGGACTGCATCTCGGGAATGCTCATCGCACGCGCCGAGCACAACTGGCATCGCCATCGCACACACCACCGCTTCCAGTGCTCTGACCGGTCGTCATCGTGGGTAGGACGGGGTGATGCCCAACCAAACACCAGTTTTGCGACGTGAGACTCTGAGTGCGATCTGAGACAGACACCTCTATCGATTTGTTCCAGAAACGAGCTACTGCTGAAGATGGTCTCTTACCACCGCCCAGAGTTCGACATGGAGACACACGAAAGATCGACGTTTTCGAAGGGACGAGCAGGACCAAGTAAACGACCACGGGTCAGGTGACCCTTGGAACTCTCGCTGTTTGCTTTAGAATCGCTATCAATGGTCGCCGCCTAGTGAACCCGAACACAAGTCGAGTTGACCAAGCCGTCTGCCATTCGTCTGACGTCGGTGATCACTGGAGGTGTCATTCAGGAGACGACACGTTGGTATCGACGTGTGGACCACCCGTTCAAGTGAGCGGGTATGTTTATAAACACAGACACCCCGTCGTTCAAGTGAAACCGTGCGATTTCCTTCCCCTACCGACTACACAGTCTCGTTTTCCAGTAAAAGACCACCAACGTACCAAGCTTTACTCTTTACTACGGGTACGTTTTACTCACCTATAACTTAAATTTTCCCTCTGACCAATTTGTCGATACTGGACTTCTAGTCAAATTCGCGGAATTCACTTGAACGACGGGGTGTGAGGGGTCAGCGATCGGTTATAAACGACACTGGACACTTGAAACACTTGAACGGGTGGTCGGAACTACTAAGACCCAGAACTACGCACCTTTTGATACGATGGGCCAGTTCGATTTCACACCAGGGAACTTCCCATTCCGGAATAGGAACGCTCTCCTCGATGACTGGACACCCGAGGAGATGGTTGGGAGAGACGAAGAACTCGAAGAGTACCATGGCGCCCTCCAACCGGCAATCAACGAATCGCAGCCAGACAACATCTTTCTCTATGGCAAAACCGGCGTCGGCAAGACTGCTGCGACCAAATTCCTTCTCGACCGACTTGAGAACGCGGCAACAGAACACAATGTCGTAATCAATACTAAGGTCGTCAACTGCGACGGTCTCGACACGAGCTATCGAGTCGCGGTTGAACTCGTCAATACCTTCCGTGAGAGCGACAAAATCAGCGAAACTGGACACCCACGGAGCAAGGTCTACGACATGATGTGGGAGACGTTCGATGAGCTCGGAGGACTCATCGTCATCGTCGGTGTCGACGAGAT